>JBLFXD010000516.1:0-5591 GCA_047611045.1 Planctomycetaceae bacterium
TGTCTGAGTGGCCATGCCACGAGAGGCAAACAGCGAGAACTTCCGTGGCCATGACGCCCGGACCTCTTGTGCTGACGCACCCAGACAACCGTTCCGGATTGTCTGGGCCACCCCGCCGATCAGTTTCAGCAATCGCTTGTCACGTATCTTCCGAGCCACGCGGCTCATTAGAATGTCGTGATCGACGCGGTCGAAAAACTTCGACAAATCAACGTCGACCACCCAGCGATTTCCTTGACGGATCGTGCCCTGAATCTGCTTGATTGCTCCATGAGCGGACCGGTTGGGCCGAAAGCCGAAGCTCGATTCGGAGAAACCCGGATCGAAGATCGGCGTCAGAACTTGTCCGACGGCTTGCTGAATCAAACGATCCAGCACATTGGGAATGCCGAGCAGACGCTCGCCACCATCGGGTTTCGGAATCGTCACGCGTCGAACCGGTTGAGGTCGATACGTGCCACCGAGAAGTTGTTGACAAATCGTCGGCCGGTGTTCCACGAACCAATCGGGAAAGTCCGCGATGGTCATGCCATCGGGGCCCGGGGCGCCGCGGTTCGAACGAACCTGTTGCCAGGCCCGCGCGAGATTGTCTGGATCGACGATCAACTCCATCAGATTCTGTTGAACTTCCGGAGATGCGTTCGCTTCACGCGGAAGTTCGGGTTCACTCAGGGCTGGCTGCTCGGTGTCCGCCAGACACGATTGACCGTGAGGCTCCTCGGCGCGTGCGGGTTCTGCTTCGAAGGATTCGAAGTCGAACCGCAGTTGCGTCGGACGTGTTGAGACCACCGATGGCTCCTCCCTGTTCTTCATCGTTCAGGCCTTCCTGTCCGCAGTGGAGTTTGCGGTTCAGTACTACGCCGTCTGCTGACTTCTGAACAACACGTACCGTCTTGCGATGATTCGCTCCCACTGCAGGCAAGCCTGGTTTGGGATACGTCGTTCAGATCTCCCTGGATAAGACGTTGAAGTTTCGCTGCACAAGTGCCCCATTTACCTGAACGGTTGGAAGTCGACGGCTTCGTGTTGCATGGCACACTCGCCTGACCGCTCCGGCCTCGGATGGGATTTCTGTTCGTCACCTTGCAGTTTTGCTGAGAATGCGGCTGACGACGACTGGTTGCCGAGCGAACCGAAGTCCCTCGACGTGGTGTCACGTTTCACGGCACATTCGCAGGCTTCCTCCCCACGGTCGGTCACCCCTCCGCAGTTGCCCTCAGCTAGTGTTTGCTCGATCGAATCCACAGTTGGAAAACTGCCTTTCTTAAGATCAACTTCCTCACACAGGGGACTCACACCCCATCACTTCAACGCCATGCCAGGCGTACCATAGTTTTTACGCTAGGCCTTCGGCACACCTTCCTTGGTTGGTCACGCGGGCTGGCGTTGGTAAAATTTCTCGTAGTTCATACATCGTTCGCTTCGTTTAGGGCGGTGTCGTAAAAACCTTCCGTTAGGTGACGCAATCTATGAGCAATGGAGACCGCAACATCGCGTGGTTGCCTCCGTTGTTCACGAACGCTCGTGGTTCCGAGATTGTCGTGGGTGTTACATCTGACTCCGATTGGTTCATCCAATACGACCCACCGGTTTCTCTTTCCGGAGACCGCATACCGCCTTGGATACTTCCGCTCGTACAACCTGGATACGGCGGCGACTATCCCACGGCGCGCGACTTGATCGCTTTGCGACTGAACGACGCCGGACTGTCCCCGACACTCGTTGACACCTTCCCGTTCTTTGCGGTAGTTGCGCTTGCGTTCCGATCCTCTGGTTTCTGGGCGGTCAATGCTGCTGAATGGTTGCCCCACTGTGACTTCGATGAATCTTTCGCAAATGTCCTGCTTCGATTCACACTCGACAACCAGCACTCGCAGGCTGATCGGCATTCGGTAGCGAAACATCTTCACAAATGGGAGAGGGTTCGGGGCGTAACGCTATTGAGACCGTAAACGTAGTTCAGCGTCACCTAACAGTTGGCTGAACTCAATGAAATCCCGGTCATTGACATTCGCGAAACGGCGATCACGGCCTCTGGTGCAAAGCGGCTAAAACGTCTGTTGCCGCACGTATCGATCGTTTATTAATTAGTCGTCCCACGAATTAAGGGTTGGATACAAGGTGGTGGTGGTGTGTCGTTGCCGACGCTGCCAGCGTCGGTCGATGGTCATTTCGAAGACCACCGCTTACGGTTGACCGACGTCCACGGCCATGTTCTGAATGATGTTCTCACCTGACGAATCAAAAAAGTCGCCCGGAACGACGAAGCGATCCGGGCGACCAATGGAACTGAAGCAGGAACGTTTATCGTTTTCTGACTTCGATGACATATTTCATCAGGTCATCGAATTCGGCCCGAGTTTTCAATTGCCGCGTCAAATTTGCGGGCATCAAAGAGGTTCGCGACTCGAAGACTTCGTCGACATCTTCCTTCTTGATCACGATCGGCGTCGGCTGGGCCAAGTTTCGTAGAACGATTTCATCGTCGTTTTCTGAAATCCGGACGCCGGTGTACTGCTTGCCCTGATTAGTCAACACGATGACTTGCGCGAAGGATTTGTCGATCTGCTTCGACGGTCGTAGTACGGAATCGACCAGGTCTTCTGGCTTCATCTTCGTCAGGACCTTCGTCAAATCCGGGCCAAGGCGAATTGCGCCAGCTGGAGGAGCATGACACGCAAAGCAGGCGGCCGCCGATTTGAAGAAGAGGTTCTTTCCTCGCTCTGAATTCCCTTTTGCGATGGCGACCTGAGCGAGTTTCGCAGGTGTACTGCTGAGAAGCTCGTCTTCCAGTTTCTTGTTGGAGAAACCTTCCTCGCTGATTCCGATGTCCTTCAGGACGAGCGCTGCCTCCAGCGGGTGCTCGGCCAGCAAATCTTCTGGCTTCCAGAAAGTCGTGCGGTCGATCGTTGCCGCACGAACTTTGGCGACAGTGTCTGGAGTAATCGTCGACGCTTCGTTGCCCCAGGTGTTACGAACAAACGTCAGGACTGCGGCGAGTTCGTCGTCCTTCAAGAGTGAGCGGAACGCGGTCATTGGTGGCACGCCGCGAGAAGGATCGTACGTTTTGCCGTGGACCGTGATTTTTCCCCACATGCCGTGCAGAGCCATCTTGACCAGTCGATCTTCACTGCCGTTGACCCAGGGGCTTTTGACGAGTGACGGATAAACGACTCCGTTCCCTTTGCCGTGAGTCAGGTGGCACGTTGCGCAGTGCGAGTGCTTCTGGTAGATCTTCGCGCCGAGTTCGTAGACCTTCTGGTCGGCTTTGTTCAGTCGTTTTGGAGGATCGAATTCGACGAATTCGATTTCAGCCGGAGCAGCGAATCCGCTGGCACCTGCGTCGACGTTATACCAGAAGTGTTTGACAGTCTTGGCGGCGTGGGCAGCGTGTCGCACCGTCGAGGCCAGAAGTGTGTTGAGCAACGCTTCATTCTTCACATTGTGTTGCTGATGCGTCCACAAGGCTTCGAGCAAATGATGAGCTTCCGTTTCGTCGTTCGGATTAAAGTCCTTCATCCACTTCTGAGTGGCTGCGATGACGGCTTTCGAATCGCGACCGCTCAGTTCAACTCGGGTGCGGTGACGAATTCCGTTGATGGGGTGCTTGAGATTCTCCAGCAATGCTTCAATCGGCTCGTCCGCGATCTTGACCGGCTGCTGCAGCGGTCGATCTTTGACCGTCAGTCGAACGATGCGGCCGTGGTAGTGGTCTCGATTCGGGTCACGAATGTTGTGCTGCATGTGGCCGATGATGACGTTGCACCAGTCCGACACATAAAGAGCACCGTCCGCCCCGATGACAGCGTCGGTCGGACGAAAGTTGCGGTCGGAGCTGTTGAGCAGTTCTTTGCCGGGAGTTCCCCAGACTTCGCCAAACTTGCGCTTTGCGTTCGCGACATCTACGTTGCCACTGATCTTAACGTCGACGGAAGCGACGACTTTATCGCCGTTGAAAAACTCGATCTTGCCGTTGTTGAATCGGCTCTCGAATCCCTTGCGATTCCATACTCGGAATGCGGAGATCTGCACGGGTGCCGGGAAGTCACCTTTCATCCACGGGTTCTTCTCGTTCGCGGTGTGGGCGAAATTTCCTTTGTTTCCATCAACAAGCAGTTGCGCCGTATACCCACCGAGTTGACTCGACAGCTCAAGCTTGGCCGTTTTGGCGATGTTCTTGCCGCCGCTGATGACTTCGACTTCGCAGATATTCATTTGCTGGCGACCGTTCACGCTGAGCTTGAATCCGGTAATCGCTGCATCCTTCAACGCTGGGTGATTGACTGTGATAAGCCCGCCGCCTTGCGTAATCTCGATGTTCTTCTGAGCGGTCTCGACAGGAGCCTTCTTGTCTTCTTCGACCTCACCCTCTCGGTCCAGGTCATACTGCTTGACGCCAAGAAAACCGATCGTGTTGCAGATCAGAAAGTCCTGCTGCATTTCCTCAGGAAAGTGCTCGGAAGACATGATCGCGTTGGCTGAGACCGGACGAAATTCCTTGGTCAACAGCGTGTGCATCTTGAAGCCCGAGCCTTCAGGCCTCACCTGATACGATC
The DNA here is from genome assembly GCA_047611045.1 of Planctomycetaceae bacterium. Classification (GTDB taxonomy): domain Bacteria; phylum Planctomycetota; class Planctomycetia; order Planctomycetales; family Planctomycetaceae; genus JABMPE01. The sequence continues at coordinate 4,557 of JBLFXD010000516.1, forward strand.
GCCCGCCGGTGCCGTCGTTGGCGTAGCAATAGCCCCAGTTATCGAAGCAGGTTCCGTGTGGATTCGGCGAGTTACCAGCGTGCGGTGCGATCGTGTAGGAACGAGGATCAAATCGGTACAACCCCGAAGCTCCAATATTCAAGTTCTGCTTCCACGGTGTTTCGTGGTTGTGAACCAGGAAGATTCCGCTCTGCCAGTAAATGCCGCCGTCAGGTCCGTAGACCAGATTGTTCGCGGCGTGGTGAGTGTCTGAAGTTCCCAGCCCCTGCAGAATCGGATAACGCACGTCGGCTTTGTCGTCGCCGTCGGTGTCTTTCAGGAAAAGCAGGTCTGGGCCAGATGTCACCAGAACGCCACCGCCCCAGAATTCGAAACCTAGCGGATTGTGAACGTGGGCAAAGATCTTTCGCGTGTCGGCAACGCCATCGCTGTCGGTATCCTCAAAGATCATGAGGCTGTCGTTCATCTTCTTCAGCGGTTCCCACTTGGGATAGGTGTTCCAGCTCGCAGCCCACAGTCGACCTTTGGCGTCGATCTGCATCTGCACAGGATTTGCCAGGTCCGGGAACATCTCTTCGGAAGCGAAGACGTTAATCTCGTAGCCTTCCGGTATGGTGATCTTCGCGAGACTCTCTTCCGGAGTCAGATATTCGACATTGCCTTCTTTCTCAGCGCTCGAACTCTTGCTTCCGCCTCCCACGTTTGAAATGACTTTGACCGGTGGCGGAACATTGCTGTCGTCGATTTCGACCTTTCGACCTTCGGCCGCAGCCCAGATTCCTTTGTCACGATTGGCCGTCATGACGTCGAGCATTGTCAACTCATGCTTCAGGACGTCGGCGTTGCTCTGTCCGCCGACAAAGCTCAGCCCAGATCGGCTACCCCAGACGTCGTTGCCATCAGTGGCACGGTAGCGGTTGTGCCAGTGCCAGTTCTTGTCTTCCACTGCCTTGTAAACTGGATCGAGGCTGTTCGCGGAAGGCGCCTTCTTTCCAAGCAACCGTCGTGAAATGATCCCGGCCAGACGCTGATAGC
>JBLFXD010000517.1:0-5573 GCA_047611045.1 Planctomycetaceae bacterium
AAAACCGCCGCCACTTGCGACACAAGGCTCGATTGAGTCCGCAGCGACTGTTGGCCGCGCGGCAAAGAAGCCGATCGCTGAAATCGCGATTCCGAAGAGGAACGATTCAACGCCACGGCGTCGTCGGCTTCCATTCTGTTGACGTTGATCGCTTGCCACTCCGACTCTCCTGCTTACAGACTTCTGATGACGTCAAGGATGCGGTCCAGCTCGTTGGCGACCGGGACGGGGCCATTGGCGAACGACACCGCGTTGATTCCCTGGTCGGCGAGTTTCGGATCGATCTCGCCAGCCTTCGACGAATGATACGCCACCGTCGCGTTTGGATCCTTCAGCTGATGCCCGGTCAGGATGCATACGACCTGATCGCTCGGAGCGATGATCCCTTCTTCGCGAAGTTGCTTGGCTCCGGCGACGCTGGCGGCGCTGGCCGGTTCGCAGCCGAAACCACCGGCTCCGACTTGAGCTTTCGCGTCGAGGATTTCCTGATCGGAGACTTGTCTTACGACTCCGTCGCATGCTTCGATCGCTCTCAGACACTTTTTCAGGTTGACCGGACGGTTAATCTCGATGGCTGTTGCCAATGTCGACGCTCGGCGATTTTCGGCATCCATCTGTGAGAAGAAACCGTCAATCATTGCGTCGTCGGTGCGACCGTCGTTCCAACGCAGCCCCTGGTCGTTGTAAAGCTGGGTCAGCGTGTTGGCGCCTGCGGCGTTGATCACCGCAAGGCGAGGCACGCGGTCAATGAGGCCTAGTTCTTTCAGTTCGAGGAACGCTTTGCCGAACGCACTTGAGTTTCCAAGGTTGCCGCCGGGAACCACGATCCAGTCAGGCGGTTCCCAGTTCAGCGCTTCCAGCACGCGGAACATGATCGTCTTTTGACCTTCGAGCCGGAACGGATTCACGCTGTTGCAGAGGTAAATCTTTTCTCGCTGGCAAACCTCGCGAACCTGCTTCAGAGCGTCGTCAAAGTCGCCGGCAATCTGCAGAGTGTTAGCGCCGTAGTCGAGGGCCTGGGAAAGTTTCCCGAAAGCAATCTTGCCGCTGCCGACAAAGACCAGCGCGTCGAAGAGTTGAGCGGCGCTGCTGTAGATCGCCAGGGAGGCGCTGGTGTTTCCTGTCGATGCGCAGGCGGCGTATTTCGCTCCGACCATTCGAGCGTGAGTCGCCGCGGCGGTCATGCCGTTGTCTTTAAAACTGCCGGAAGGGTTCAGACCTTCGTACTGCAGAAGCAGGTTGGACGCTTCCAGACCGGCGTACTTGGCGACCGGGCTGCTCTCACGAAGGATGGTCTGCCCTTCGCCAATCGTCACGATGCTTTGCTCCGGAGCAAACGGCAGCAGACTTCGGAATCGCCACACTCCACTGAAGTCGAGCGGGTTTCGTCGCGTTGACCACCGAGCTTCGATTTCCGAAAGCGACGACGGAACTTCCAGGCGATCCCAGTCGTAAGCAATGTCGAGCAGATTTCCGCACTTCGGGCAGCCAACGAGGATCTCGTCGATGCCGTATGTCGAGCGGCAGTCGGGGTGGGTGCAGACCTGCCAGGCAGTGTCCTGCCTCGTGGCCGTTGACGATGCAGCTTCAAGCGTCGACATGGGAGTTACCGTAGTTCTCGAAAGTTGGTTTGTAGTTCGTGTCTGCGGAGGCAAAGGCCGACGGATTATTCTTTGGTCGGTTTTCCATTTGATCGATGCCGGTGTCTGGCGAGTTCGGCTTCCAGCTCTTTCCTCGTGACGTCGAGCTGAGACATCGTTGTCTGCGAATGCGTTCGAACTGACGTCAGGTCACCGAGAGCCAGCAGCGCAATCCAGAACACGAGCATGATGACGAACAGCCAGTAAAAAGTCGCAACCACAGGCCCAAGTTGCCAGATGAACGCGTCGCCGATCCCGATCAGGCAGCCGACAAACACGACTGCTCCGGATGTTTGCATCCGCCTGAGATAGCGGTTGCGAAGATGCATTCTGTCTGAATCTTCGAGGGCCTCGTCGTCCCGCTGTTCTTTCCACGCGCGAGCATGGCCGAACATCATGCCAGCTCCAAGCAGCACGAGCGACCCGCCAAAAACGGCTGCCGGAACCCAGTTGTTTTCCTCTAGTGCCATTTTCGCGTCGAGATTTGGTCAGCGGATTGCTGAGCGGGAATATGTGGTGGGAGAAGCAGCGGTTAACGCCGGTCAATCGGCCGACCTACTAAAATAGCGTCTTTCACGGTGCGTTCCCACGGTCGCGGAACTCGGTCGCGAACCTTTTGGTGAAAGGCGGCAACTTGTGGTGCACAACTGACGTCTCTGAAACTGAAAGCGGCCTGCAAGGAAGAAGTCACTCGCAGGCCGCGTTTTGAGGGTCCTTTTCAATCGCGATCAGCCTTCGACCGATTCGAGCAACTGGTTCAGCGAGCGTCTGGCGTTTGGATTCAACTGCTCAGCACGTTCCAGTTCGGTCTTTAATTCATCATTGCGGCCGAGTCGGTCCAACGTTCCAAGGAACAGAACTCGCGAGTTCCAGTCTCGTGGCTTCTTGTTGATGGCAACTTTGAGGTCGACGTAGGCCTGATCGAGCTGGCCAGCTTTGTACATCGCGAGGCCGCGTTTGTAGTAGCCAATTGAATGCTGCGGCGAGACGCTGATGAATCGCGAGAACGTTTCGGCGGCGGCGAGGTAATCCTGATCCTCAAGCTCACGCTGACCAATCTGGTAGTAGACGCCGGACTCGAGCGTGCTCTTCGAAACTCCAGCCGTGACCAGCATTCCGAACACGAGTGAGAACGCGAAGAGTGCGAGTGGCCGAGCGGTGGAGCCTGTCGGCTGAATCGAGAGTTGAGCGCGTCGCCGTCGGAAGATTTCTCGAACGCCGACGGTGATCGGAATGAGCACAGCCGTCAGTGCGACAGCAGTCGCGGGAACGATCCAAAGGTTGTTCACGTTTTCGTGAAGCAGAACGACCGCTCCAAGCGTCGCCGCAACCGACAGAACGGCTCCGCTAATGATCGCTCCGTCTGTTCTGAGTTTCGCCAGGTGGTAAGCAAGGACTGGACGATCTGTTGATACGGATTCTGACTGTGAGTTGTTTTCCGGGGTCATGTGAGAGCCTTGCGTTGAGAAGAGAGGAAGCTGCCTGTGTGATTTGGCACGCGGCGCGTGAGACGTCGCTCGGGCCATGCTACCCACACCTTCTGGAGGTGTTTCCAACGAAGTTTTGAAATCACCGGTTTTGGGGTGTCAGTTGAGTCCGACGATTACAGCCTGGTCGCAAACTCGGTTTTGACCGGGACGGGTTCGCGTCGCGAGACTCTCGCGGACTATGAGCCGGAGACCTGAATCTTTCGCGGCTGCGCTTTGGGTGTGTGTGGAAGGAAGACTTCCAGGACACCGTTCGTCAGCTTGGCCGAGATTCGATCGTGGTCGACATTGTCGCTCAGGATGAACGAGCGAAGATAGTCGCCTTCGTGATATTCCTGATGGACGAGTCGTGCTCCTTCGGGGGCGACTTGCGGCACGCGGCCGAACAGTGTCAGCCGGTTGTTCTGAACCTGCAGTTCCAGAGTTTCCAGGGAAACGCCTGGCAGGTCGGCTCGCAGAATAAGACCGTCGTCTGTTTCGTGGATATCGATCGGCGGCGTGAACACGTACCGCTCGACCGGTTTCGCTGATGCTTCGCGGCTGGCTCGCGGCTCAGTGCCATCGGGCTGTGCGTCGGGGTTGTGGCGTGATAGCTCGTTGCTCATCTTGAGATTCCCTTATTCACCGGTCACGGGAATCTGACGGGGAGTTTCAGCCGGGGCCTTGGGCAGCACAATTCGCAGGATGCCGTTTGTCAGGTCGGCTTTCAGGCCGTCCTCGGAGACGCGTTCAGGCAGCGAAATCGACCGTTGCCACGTTCCGTGCGGTCGCTCCTGACGACGGTATCGGTTTTCGTCGGCTCCCTCGTCAAGCTTCCGCCCGCCGCGAACTGTCAGCACGCCGTTGGCGATGGCAAGATCGAGATCCTCGGTGGCGACGCCAGCGATTTCAGCAGTGATCAGATAGTGGTCGTCGAGATCGTACAGGTTGATCGGTGGGTACTGCCGGCCGAATCGCAAGCCCTGAAACGTCTGATTGACGCTCTGCAGGATGCTGTCGACTTCGCGTTCGAGATCGCTGAACGCGTCGCTCCAGCTATGTCCCCAACGAAAAACGGCCATGATCAAAACACTCTCGAACGAGTTCCTGAGTTTGGGGTGTCGAGCTTGAGATTCGACGGTTTTGGGCATCTCGGCAGAACGATTCTGCACGCCGATCCTGCTCGAAGCAAACAACGTACCGAGACACTCCGCTTGGTCTGTGCTGTGTGCCGTGCGGGACGTAACCGCTTTGCTGACAATTTGATACGTTGCTCGGACTGGCCTCGGATTCAGCGTCAAACTGCTGCCGGATTGGCAATCTGCCAAACAGGCAGCTATCCGTCAAATGATTCTCAGCGCGGAAGCGGAAATCAGATTCAGCCGGTAGAATCCCGACCGTTCACTCTTTCCACCACTCGTCACCCCGCTTGAGAGCTGTGCGAAGCCATGCCTGAATCCAGCACTCGCAACGCCGTTTACGTTGGCAGTTTTGACCCGCCGACACTCGGTCACCTCGACATCATTCAACGAGGGTCGCGGTTGTTCGACCGGCTGACGGTGGGGATCGGCATTAACCCGGACAAGAAGCCGCTGTTCAGTCCGGACGAGCGAATCGCACTCGTCGGCGAAATGGTGGCCGACCTGCCGAATGTCGACATCCGATGCTTCGAAGGACTGTCCGTCACCTTCGCGCGGGAGATCGATGCTGCGGTCCTGCTCCGAGGCGTTCGCACGGTCAGCGACATCGAACTTGAATTCACGATGGCTCTGACGAATCACTCGCTCGCGCCCGAGTTGGAAACGGTCTTCCTGATGGCCAGCGAAAAGTACTCGCACATCTCAAGCACATTGATCAAGCAAATCGCTCGCATGGGCCAGGATCTTGCCGATTCCAGCCTGCAACGATTCGTGCCGGAATGCGTCGTCGAACCGCTGCTCGATCGCTACCGAACCGGCGGCTGAGCGGGAAGAGACGAGCTGCCACTCACTCGGCTGAACCTTCCGGAATCATCTTGTCGAGCACGCCGTTCACGAACTGTCCTGACTGAACCGAGCCGAACGACTTGGCGATCTCGATGCACTCGTCGAGCACGACGGCGGGAGCGGTGCCCATCATCGTCATCTCGTAAATGCCCATCCGGATGATGTTCCGATCGGTCGGCGACATCCGGGACACTCGCCAGTTTTCAGAGACAGCCTGAATCTTCTGGTCAACCTCGTCGGTGGTTGAAAGAGTTCCGGAATAGATCTGCCAGGCAAACTCGCGCAGGTCTTCGGTCTCGACCAGCTCGTCGAGCATTTCGTGCGCGACGTGCTGATCAATTTCCGGATTCACGTCTCGCTGATAAAGCAGTTGCAGAGCCGCTTCGCGAGCTTGTCGTCGTCGTGCCATTGCGGGTTTGATTACCGTTAAGAAGAAGTAGGCTGGAACAAGCTCCGCGCCGGTCCGGCAGAGAGAACCGCAA
>JBLFXD010000518.1:0-5571 GCA_047611045.1 Planctomycetaceae bacterium
GTCTGCCGAAGAAAATTGCTCTCGAACTGTTCCAGCCGTTTATCATCCGACGCCTGAAAGAACTCGGGCACGCTGACACGATTAAGTCAGCGAAGCGAATGCTTGAGCGTAAGGACGAGGAAGTCTGGGACATCCTGGACGAGGTCATTACGAACCATCCCGTGATGCTCAACCGTGCTCCGACCCTTCACCGAATGGGTATCCAGGCGTTCGAGCCGACGCTCGTCGAAGGGAACGCCATCCGTCTTCACCCACTCGTGTGTCGCGGATTCAATGCCGACTTCGATGGTGACCAGATGGCCGTCCATCTGCCGCTGTCAATCGAAGCTCAGGTTGAAGCCCACACGCTGATGATGGCGACGCATAACATCTTCAGCCCGTCAAACGGTGCGCCGATCATCAGTCCTTCGCAGGATATCGTGATGGGTTGCGGCTTCATGTCCGTCAAGCGGCCTGGCCGTACTGGTGAAGGCATGGTCTTCTCTGGAACCGAAGAAGTTCATACCGCACTGAGCCACGACAAAGTCGCCATGGACGCCGCAGTCAAAGTGCGAATGCCGAAAGATCGAAAGGTCATCGGTGAAGGCTCGGAAGGTTACATGCAGGGCGGACTGATCGAGACCTGTCCTGGCCGAGTCGTCTTTAACGACATTCTTGACCCCAGAATGCCGTTCTACAATCTCAGCCTGAAGGGTAAGGATCTCTCACGCGTCATCTCGGACTGCTACCTGCAGCTTGGTCGTCGAGCCACCATCGGACTGCTGGACCGCATGAAGGCGATCGGTTTCAAAGAATCAACGAAGTCTGGACTCTCGTTTGCGACAAGCGACCTCGTGACGTCTCCGGAAAAAGAAAAGATCATTACGGATTCTGACGCTCTCGTTCTGAAGCAGCAGAAGCTTTACGACCGAGGAATCATCACCGACCAGGAACGCTATAACCAGGTTCTGGATATCTGGACTCACGCTCGGGAAGCCATCACGAAGTCGATGATGATCGAGCTGAAGAACGATATTCGAGACAATGGCCATTATCTGAATCCGATTTATCTGATGGCAGATTCTGGTGCTCGTGGTGGCCAGGAACAGATTCGACAGCTTGCCGGTATGCGTGGACTGATGGCCAAGCCAAGTGGTGAGATCATCGAAACGCCGATCAAGTCAAACTTCCGTGAAGGCCTCACTGTTCTTGAGTACTTCAGTTCGACTCATGGTGCTCGTAAAGGTTTGGCGGATACCGCTCTTAAGACTGCCGACTCAGGTTACCTGACACGTAAACTGGCTGATGTTTGCCAGAATATGGTGATCACCTGTGAAGATTGCGGCACCGCTCGCGGCATCACTCGGGGGATCGTGTATCGCGGTGAAAAAGTCGAAGTCAGCCTCGCGGACTCAGTTCGTGGTCGTGTCAGTCGTACGAACATTGTGAATCCAATTACTGACGAAGTGATCGTTCGCGAAGGCGAGCTCATCACTCACGCGATCGCGCACAAGATCGAAGAGCTTGGACTCGAGAGAATTCAGGTTCGAAGCCCGATGACTTGCGAAGCTCCGCTCGGTCTTTGCCGACTCTGCTACGGAATGGACCTCTCGACCGGTCAGAAGGTCGAAGAAGGCCTCGCCGCCGGTATCGTCGCCGCTCAGAGTATTGGCGAACCAGGTACTCAGTTGACGATGCGTACCTTCCACATCGGTGGCGTGGCGTCGACCGACGTTGAACAGTCAGACCTGAAATCCCGTCGCTCTGGTCGAGTTCGCTATGCCCGAATGAGAAGCGTCACAAACGCTGCGGGCAACCAAATCGTTCTGACGCGAAACGCTGAGATCATTCTTGTCGACGCGAAAGGCCGCGAGTTGGAGAAATACTCCATCCCGAATGGTGCGACACTGTCCGTTAAAGAAGAGGATCAGGTTGAATCCGGGCAGGTTCTTTGCCAATGGGACCCGCACGCCGTGCCGATTCTGGCCGAAGTCGGCGGTAAGGTTCGCCTCGAAGACTGCGTCGAAGGTCAGACGATGCGAACCGAGACTGAGGTCACTGGCCACATTCGGCGGACAATCGTTGAACACAAAGGCGACCTTCACCCTCAGATTATTCTGGAAGATTCAACAGGGAAGATCCTGGACTTCTACTACCTGCCAGAACGAGCAAGTCTCGAAGTCAGCGACGGCGACGCGGTTACAGCTGGTGCAGTCGTCGCGAAGACTCCGCGTGAAGCGTCAGGTACTCAGGACATCACCGGCGGTCTGCCTCGCGTTACGGAACTGTTCGAAGCTCGTAAGCCGAAAGATCCAGCCATCATGGCTGAGGTTGATGGCGAAATTGAACTGCCTCAGGAACGCAAACGAGGCAAACGAATTATCGTGGTCAAGGGCGAAGACGGAGCCGAAGTCGAACACATTATTCCTCCGGGCAAGCCGCTGCTCGTTCACGCGGGCGACCTGGTCAGTGCTGGGGACGCATTGGTTCGAGGCCCGTTGGTGCCGCATGACATTTTGCGGGTCAGCGGTGTCGAAGCTGTCCAACAGTATCTTCTTCACGAAATTCAGACGGTTTACCGATCTCAACGAGTGGAAATCGACGATAAGCATATCGAAATCGTCGTTTCTCAGATGTTGAGAAAAGTGAAGATCAGTGACCCTGGCGATACGCAACTTCTGCCAGGAGCGACGATCGACAAGTACGAGTTTCGCGGCGCCAACCAGCAGGTTCGAAAATCAATCAGCGTCACAGAACCGGGCAGCACTGAGTACATACCTGGTGATGTTGTCCTGTTGACTGAGATTGAATCGGTGAATGCGGAAATCGAAGCCGACGGTGGAGTGCCGGCTACATTTACCAAAGCACGACCATCAAAGGCTGTAACGCAGCTTCTTGGAATCACGAAGGCAGCCGTTCAGAGCGAAAGCTTTATCTCGGCCGCGTCATTCCAGGAAACGACCAAAGTTTTGACAGAAGCTGCATTGGGTGGTCGGGTCGATCACTTGGTTGGACTGAAAGAAAACGTTATCTTGGGCCACTTGATCCCTGCCGGAACGGGCTTCCATTCACATCAGGAGTCAGACGTTCGAATTCGTCCAGAAGCCTTGCAAGAGCTGCAGGCTGAGAAGGATCGAATCATGGCAGCCCGCATGAATCTGCTTAACGAAAGCAATGACGCGTCGCTTCTATTCGGGTCTTATGTAGCTCCTGAACAAACTGACGCAGAACAGCCTTAAGACGAGCAGGCAGTAGTTACTTAGAAGCAAAAGCGTTGCCTTGGAGAATGCTTCTCCGCTGGGAACGAATTTAAGACAGCGGACATATTCACACGTAACGTGCAGTCACAGACTGACTGCAATCAGTACGGTTTTCAGGATTCACTCTCTAATGCCAACGATTAATCAACTCGTCCGGAAGCCTCGCAAGAGACAGCAAGCCAAGAGCAAGACCCCTCTGCTGGAAGAGTGCCCGCAGAAGCGAGGTGTTTGTCTTCTGGTGAAGACTGTGACTCCGAAAAAACCAAACTCGGCTCTGCGTAAAGTGGCTCGTGTTCGGCTGTCAAACGGCAAAGAAGTCACCGCTTACATTCCCGGTGAAGGGCACAACCTTCAGGAGCATTCGATTGTGCTTGTCCGCGGCGGTCGTGTCCGCGACCTTCCGGGTGTTCGCTATAAGGTCATCCGAGGCGTTCTCGATACGCTCGGTGTGAGTGGCCGTAAACAGGCTCGCAGCCGTTACGGTGCGAAGCGAGCCAAGTAAGTCTCATTGCTTTCGGCGTTCTGAGATTGCTTTAAGAATTCACACGCCAGCCTGATGGTCAGGTTGAACTTGTACTTGAACTGCGGGAAGAGATTCTCGACCAAACTCGGGAACAGTACCATGAGCGAAGCAATGGGCGCAGAGTATGTGCCAACACATCGTGACATCGAGGCAGACCCACGCTTCAATTCGAAGCTGGCCACAAAGTTCATCAACTGCTTGATGCATGATGGCAAAAAGAGCGTTGCGACCCAGGTGTTTTACGATGCTCTTGAGATCATCGAAAAACGCATGAGCGACGTTGAGCCGTTTACCGTTTTCACCGTCGGCTTGGAAAATGTGAAACCTCACATCGAAGTCCGGTCAAAGCGAGTCGGTGGAGCCACCTATCAGGTTCCAACCCCCGTTAGCCCACGTCGACGTCAGGCACTCGGCATTCGCTGGATGCTGGAAGCCGTCCGCAGCAAGAAGGGTCGCCCGACTGCACAAAGCCTCGCTGACGAACTGATGGCCGCCTACAAGCGCGAAGGCACAGCCTTTACCAAGCGAGACAACGTCCATCGCATGGCTGATGCAAACAAGGCGTTCTCACACTTCGCGTAAGAACCCACCTGTAGAATTCACTCGAGCCGACGGAGCATTTGCGCTTCGTCGGCTCGTTGTGCGTATGCAGGTACTGTTTCAGGGGCCCCAGGGATTTCTTTCCCAGCGGGCCTGAAGACTTTTAATCAAGACTCCGAAGACGAGTCACCGCACTTAAGCGACTCGCCTTCGAGTTAAGTGCCAAGTGAGAAACGCAATGACCGGCAAAATGGAACTCGTTCGAAACATAGGCATCATTGCTCACATCGACGCCGGAAAGACGACGACGACAGAACGCATTCTGTACTTCGCTGGAACGTCGCATCGAATGGGCGAGGTCGATGATGGCACGACGACGACGGACTTCGACCCCGAAGAGGCCCAGCGCGGGATCACCATCTACTCAGCATGCGTGACGACATCGTGGAACGGAGCGACCGTAAACATCATCGACACGCCAGGGCACGTCGATTTTACGGCAGAAGTTGAACGTTCACTCCGAGTCCTTGACGGTGCGGTCGTTGTTTTCAGCGCGGTCGAAGGCGTCGAAGCGCAGAGCGAAACGGTCTGGCGTCAGGCGGATAAATACAACGTCCCGCGAATTTGCTTCATCAACAAGCTGGACAGAATCGGAGCCGACTTCCAGCGGACGTTTGACGAAATCAAAACTCGGCTCTGTGAAAATACAGGATCCGACAGACAACTTGTCCCCGTCACCATACCCCTGTCAGTAGTCGGAGAAGTCGATGGCCTTGATCCAGACCGCACGATAGTTGACCTGCTCAATCAGCGACTGCTTACATTCTCTGGCGAAGACGACAACTGGAAGATGGTTGAAGTCGCGATTCCGGAACAGCTGGCAGACGACGTCGAAACATGGCGAACCGGACTGATCGACACCGCATGCCAGTTCGACGACGAGGCGATGGAGCTCTACTTTGCAGAAGAAGATCTCTCCGCAGCGCAGTTAAAGAAAACGATCCGTGCTGCCACCGTCGAAGGAAAGCTGATACCGGTCTTTGCCGGCACCGCCCTGAAGTGTGTCGGCGTCCAACCAGTGCTCGATGGTGTCGTTGACTTCCTGCCCAGCCCGCTCGAACGCCCACCCGTCAACGGAATTGCTCCATCGTCACCAACCGGTGTCGCCCCCGAAGTCCTGACCCGAGCTCCGGACGCCAAAGCTCCATTTTGCGGACTCCTTTTCAAAATCGTCGCCGACAAACACAACGACCTGTACTTCATGCGAGT
>JBLFXD010000519.1:0-5565 GCA_047611045.1 Planctomycetaceae bacterium
AAACTCTACAACGCAAAGATCGCCTGCACCTTGCACCAGCTTCTGGGTCCGAGGCCACCTCGACGAACCCTAGGTCAGGTTCCGCCTGACGAAGTTGACTCCTAGGTTCGTTTCCGGCTGAGGTTGCGAACGGTGTCTTGTAGGTCGGACTTCGTCCGGCAGAGCCTGACCTACGAGACGCAAAACTCGCGGTTCTACGCAGCCGGCCACATCGCGCCGAAGATGGCCGCAGTGATGACTGCGTACAGCACCGACTCGATGATGTGTCCGACGATGCGGCAATGAAACCAGATCGCGTGTTGCACGATCGCCGCGAGGAAAGTCATTCAGTCCGGCGGTCGCGACGAAGCGGAAGACTGTCATGAACTCTGCGCCGGCCGGAATGTGCAGCTGAGCGAGGTAGGCCAGGCAGAAGCTGACGACAAGAAAGTACACAAACGTCAGGCCAAGATTGCGACCCATGCTGATGTTGCCGAAGAGCGTCATCGTACCGCGCGGACCCTCTTCCCACTTTCTGGTGTATTCCTCGCTTTGCATGTCCTTCATGTCGACGCAGCCGGGAATCATGTAGTTGCCCAGCGGGACCTCGGCCGCTTTCAGCGCGGCGATGATGTCTTCTTCTTTATCGAGTTTGACCCAGTCCTGCTTATGAATCTGCAGAACCATCCAGGTCAGAAAGCTGGCGAAGAACAAGGCAACGCCGCTGAGCAGCACGGGAAGCAGGAGCGATGTAAGCATCAGATGGATCCACCGGAGAAAATTATCGCGGCTGTTATTTCGACTTGCCGTATTCGACGAATTCGCCGTTGGTGTATTTTTGCCAGTAGACCTTCAGGTCGGCCGCGACTTCGCCCGAGAGGAAGACGACTCCAATCACGTTTGGAAAGGCCATGCCGAGGATCATCAGGTCGCCAAAGTCGAGCACGTTCGTCGCCGAAACAATCGATCCCAGAAACACAAAGGCGAGGAAGATGATTCGGTAAACCATCGATGACCCGTCGCCGAAGATGTAAGCCCAGCAGCGTTCTCCGTAGTACGACCAGGAGATCATTGTCGAGTAGGCAAACAGCGTGACGGCGATCGCCAGAACGTAGCGGAATCCGGCAATCTGGCTGTCCATCGCGAGTGATGTCAGAGTCGCTCCCTGATTGCTGTCGCGAGCTGCGGCGAACAACGGATCGGGGTTGTCGTAGGCTCCGGTGATGACGATCACGAGCGCAGTCATTGTGCAGATGACGACCGTGTCAATGAACGGTCCCAGGAGGGCGACGATCCCTTCTCGGACCGGGTATTCCGTTTTGGCGGCCGCATGCGCAATTGCCGCTGACCCGACTCCTGCTTCATTCGAGAAGGCAGCCCGTTTGAAGCCAGTGACGAGGACTCCGATGAATCCGCCGTACAAAGCATCGTTCGAAAACGCTCCCGACAGGATCGACGAGATAGCATCAGGAATCAGACCAGCGTTCATCAACAGAATGGCCAGGCAGGAGAGAACGTAGACACCGCACATTGTCGGCACGATTTTCTCGGCGACGCGGGCGATCGAGCGGATTCCGCCGATGATCACGACGCCGACAGCGATGGTCATGACCGCTCCGTAAATCCAGCGATTGCCGTCATCTTTCAGAAATTCGATTGATTCAGCGACGGCGTTCAGCGACTGGTTGACCTGGAAGGCGCATCCACCGCCAAATGAACCGCCGATACACAACACGGCAAATGCAAATCCGAGAAACGATCCGACAGGTCCGAGGCCCATTTTCGCAAGGCCTCGAGAGAGGTAGAACATCGCTCCACCCATGACGCGACCGTCAGGTCGAACTTCGCGGTACTTCTGGCCGAGCGTGCATTCAACAAACTTCGAAGTCATGCCGAGAAAACCGGCGACAATCATCCAGAAAGTCGCACCGGGTCCACCCAGTGCGATGGCGATGGCGACTCCGGCAATGTTGCCCAGTCCGACCGTCGCAGACAGCGCTGACGTCAACGCCTGGAAATGGCTTACCTCGCCCGCGTCGTTGGGATTGTCGTACCGCCCTGCCGTTACGAGGATGGCGTGTTTGAACGCTCGGATATTGATGAACCCCATGCGGACGGTGAAAAAGATCGAACCCAATACCAGCCAGAGAACGGCCAGAGGAACGACGCCTCCCACCTTGTAAAACATGCCAGCGGCAAGGAACTCGTTGACCGTTCCGAAGGCATCGTTGACCTGATCCTGAAATCCGCCATCTCCACCGGACTCGGCTTTTTCGGCTGGCGGGGTGGGAGCAGTCTCGGTCGATGCGGCTTCCGGTTCATCCGATGAATCATCGGTGTCGGTAACGACCTCTTTTGTTTCCTGCGTGTCCACAGGTTCCTGAGCGAACGCGGGCGGGCTGCTGAGCAGCAGCGTTGACGCGAGGATTGCGGATAGAAGAAGGCGTGAGGTAACCACGGTTCGCATAGGGAGTCTCTCCCGAAGAATCTGGGGATCGGCGTTGGGCGATAACAGGTAGATCTGGGTAGAGCGAAATCGTAAACGAACGCTGCGGATCCTGGCAGCGTGGATTCAACATCGGAACCTGAGGACTGCTCAGTTCGATGGAGTCGGCGGCGGATTGCTGCAGAAGCGGAAGTAGACTTCGCTGGCTTTTTCGAGCTGGTCGATTTCGAGCCATTCGTCCTTCGTGTGTGCCTGATCGATCGATCCGGGACCGAACACGACCGACGGGACTCCGGCACTGCATGTTCGAGAAGCATGCGTTCCGTAGGGAACTCCGACAGAAGTGTGCGGGCCGGCGACTTCTGAAATGTGTTGCTGCAGACCGTCGGCCAGCCAGCCGTTGTCGTCGTTGCTGAGCGTCGGGCTGACGATGTATGGCGGCTGCATGTCGAATTCGAAATCGAGTTTGCTCGTCAGGAAGTTGCGAATGTCGTCGTACGCTTCGTCGGCGTTGTCTCCGGGAGTGAGTCGGCGGTCGACTTCGATCGAACATTCATCCGGCACGACGTTCACACTCGCTCCGCCGGAAATCAGACCGACGCTCAACGTGGCCGGTCCGCACAATGGATGCGCTGGCGATCGGCCAGGCAAGTCGGCAGCGTAGTCTTCCAGACAACTGACCAGGCGAGCCATTCGGTAAATTGCATTGACGCCTTGTGTCGGGTCGGAGCTGTGGCACGCTCGGCCGCCGGTTGAGATTACGAATCGACTAACACCTCGGTGAGCGACGACCACGTCGAGCAGCGTGGGCTCGGCAACGATTGCGGCGTCAGGCTTCTGTGATAGAAACTTTGAGCGTCCGTCGTTGTCCTGCCAGTAGCGAACCAGGTCGTTGATCCCGGTTGTGGTTGCCTCTTCGTCGCACGTGCAGCTCATGATGACGTTGGCGGCGCCGGCAGGCTTCTCCAGTACCAGCCGACGAAATGCCCACAGCATCGCCGCCATGCCGCCTTTGACGTCCGAAGATCCGCGTCCGTAGATGCGGCCATCTTTGATCGTCGGCTCGAACGGCGGGATCGTCATGCCGTCGACGGGGACTGTGTCCTGATGCGCGTCGAGCAGGAACGTTTGTGTGGCGTTTGGAGATTCGAATTTCGCCAGCACGTTGCAGCGACCGGGCGTGACTTCAATGACTTCGTGAGGGCAGCCGAGTTCTGCGAAGAAGTTGCCAAGATACTCCGTCACCTTTGCTTCGAAGTAGATCGGCCCGGAAAGATCGCGACCCATCGGGTTAACGCTGGGGATTGCCACGAGGTTGCGCAGAAGTTCGACGACGCTGTCCGGCATGTGTTCTCACCTTTGGCTTTTGGGCGGATCAGACTGAGGAAGATTTATAGACCACGCCTTCATCGATCTTCGAAAAGCCGACGGACTCGAAGACTTTCTTAGCAGCGACGTCTTCGACTTCCAGGTTGGCCGTCAGGCGTGTCACCGTTTCCTTGCGAAGCCGCTTGATCACTTCGAGAAGCAGTGCCTGGCCGAAACCCTGCCGGCGGTAAGTTTCGTCGACCCACAGATCGACGAGGCCGATCGCCTGCTCTTTCCAGGAATTAGCGTACGCGTCCAGGCCGACGATGGTGACTCCCGCGACTGGTGTTGCTCCACCAGTTTTCGGAACGAGCACGCAGTATACCGCGTCGAGTCGACCGTAGCGGCACATCCACCACCACGAGCATGGATCGGGCCGGTCGACCAGCATCAGTTCCCATTTGCGTCGGATCATCGTCGATCGAAAATGGACAGGATCACGATCGCTCATCTGGCGGCTGGTGATCGCGTAGCGACAACTCGGTTCGTATCCGAGGCTCGTAAAGAACGGCGCTGCCGACTCGTCAGACTGTAAAAAGCCGGCTGGTCGAGCACCGCCGTAAAGCCCGAAATAAAACGGATCGGTCTTTCGCGCCGGGCCAGCCAGGATCTGTGTTGCACCTTTTTCTTTGAGGTAGGCTTCGGCTCGGCTGACCAGTTCGCGACCGATTCCCTGACGTCGATGGTCGGGGTGCACGACAACAGCGCAGATAACACCCGTCGAATTGTCGAGCGAGTTGCCGTCGGTCGAGCACCCGAATCCGGCATGGACGAAACCGACCGGAGTGCCATCGTCGACCGCCAGAATCAGACCGTGTCGATCGAAGTAGGTCTGCGCGTAGTTGACCATGTCGAAGGACATGTCGTTGGAAAGTGCCTGAGCCGCGCCGTGTCCGAGACCTGCCTGTTCCCAGAGTCTGAGAATCTGCGGTGGGTCGTAATTTCGGAACGCCCGATACTCAATCACGTGGCACGATCTCACAGGGAAGCAGCGGAACTGTGGCCTGACTGACAGAAAGCATGCCAGAGGTCGGAGTCGGAAAGCTCAAGCATCCTAGTTACGCAAAATCTGGCTCGCAACCAGTGCTGTGGCATTGCGAAAGGCAATCCTGGATCGCCATTTGGTTCGCGTTACAAAGCGACCTCGGGCGGATCCATCAGAAGTCTCGGCCCACAGCGGCTGCGCAAAAAAAAGAAACGCTGATCGGGGTCGGAATCCGATCAGCGTTCTTAACGCAATGCGAGTCTCGGCTCGCAGGCATTGGTGGTTGGCATCCGCGGGATCCCGGACCCGTCTTCTCGGAACGGATCGGTGGCAGATTTTTGCCCAACACATCCCTATCCGAGAGGTGTGACAGATTCCGGTCGAGATCTGAGATTCACTCGAAAATTGTTCAAAAGAATATTTCGGTTTGACTGGATGTCCGGACGCCTTATCCTGTCGGCTGTTCGGTCGGTCAGTCGTAACATGCTGGCGGTAAATCAGTTGAGGAGATTGTCTGGTGCGAAGTCTCATTCTGATTGCGGTTATTTCGACCGGCCTGACCGTCGTTTATTCTTCGGAAAGTTTTGGTCAACTGACGGTCCAGCAGCCCGTCATTCAGTCGACGGGCGGGAATTTTGCCGTTTCCGTGCCGGACCGAGGCGGGATTCTCCTTGGCAGCATCAGCCGAGCTGGCGAGTCGCGAAAGTCCTACGGATTGCCATTCACGCGCGGATCGTCGGTCGGTCGTTTCTCCCAGCATTCCAGCCTGTCGTCGCATGTCTGGATT
>JBLFXD010000520.1:0-5501 GCA_047611045.1 Planctomycetaceae bacterium
CAACGTCGGTCGAGAAGAAAAAGTGATCTGCCTCGACTTGGAAAGTGGCCGCGAAATCTGGAGCACGGTCAATGGTTCCGCGTTTCGACAGAATCAGGGCGACGGCCCTCGCGGCACTCCGGCAATCGTCGACGGCCGAGTCTACTCGCTGGGAGCTAACGGCGATCTGTCGTGCCTGGATGCTCAGACCGGCCAGCAGCAATGGCGTAAGAACATTCTTCAGGAGTTCGGCGGGGAGAACATTCACTGGGGACTCAGCGAGTCAGTACTGGTCGATGGCGATAAAGTCATCTGCACGCCCGGCGGGCAACGAGCAACCATGGTCGCTCTTAACCGAAACACCGGAAGCGTCATCTGGACGGCGTCGGTGCCAAGCAGTCCGAAGGCCAGTTACGCCTCACCGATCGCGATCGAAGTCGGCGGAGTGCGACAATACGTCAACTACACACATGGCGGCGTTGTTGGCGTCCGAGCGTCCGATGGCCGAGTGATGTGGGGACATCGTGAGTCGTCCAACGGGACGGCCAACTGCTCGACGCCGGTCTTCTACGATGGCAGCGTCTTCACCGCATCGGGATACGACACTGGCGGAGCCTTGTTTCGGCTTCAGTCTCGAAACGGGCAGACCGCCTCACAAGTCGCCTACTCGACGAAAGACATGAAGAATCATCACGGCGGAATGGTCGTGCTGAATGGATATCTCTACGGCTCAAGTGACCCCGGCATCCTGAAGTGCATCGAGCTGCGGAGTAACCGGACTGTCTGGCAGAACCGCTCGGTTGGAAAGGGAGCGGTCTCTTACGCGGACGGGCATCTTTACGTTCGCAGCGAGCAAGGACCGGTTGCACTCGTCGCCGCCACACCCGATGGATATGAAGAAAAAGGCCGCTTCAACCAGCCGCAACGCAGCAACAAGTCGTCGTGGTCTCATCCGGTCATCGCTGACGGAAAGCTCTTTCTGCGAGACATGGATACTCTGCTCGCCTACGACATCCGTGCAAACTGATTTCGCAGCTTTGATCACTCGCTCGTTCCTACGCTCTGCGTGGGAACGGAAGTTGTCGACGCTCCGCGTCTCGCGACTTCAAAACCACGCGGCATCCGGTTCAGAAGACGCAGAGCGTCCGAGTGTGTGTTTCTGCGCTCTGCGTAGGAACGAGGGTGGACTGATTCGCCCTTCGATCACTCGGCCGATTCCGTCAGATCGATGTCGTCCGGTCGGTAGAACACGGCGGCGCCGGCGGCGATGACGGCCAGTGCCGAGAAGACGGTCGCTGAGTTCAGTTCGAAGCCCTGTGCGTTGAGTCCGGAGCGGATGGCTTCGAAAACTCCGTAGAAGACTGCTGAGAGAAGGATCCCGAACCAGTTGACGAGGTTCATCGTCCCGATCATTCGCCCCTTCTGAGACTCTGGTGGCACGCTTTGCAGAGCTACCTGCAAGGGGACGGCAAAAATTCCTGCACAACCGCCGATCCAGATCAGGCAGACCCGCGCTAACCACTCGGCGGATGACGCATCGAGAATCAGGTTGCCTGAGTCAGCATCTTCGGCAGCGACTCCTGGATAAAAGTACGAAATGGCAGTCAGCGCGGGGAACCCAACAGCCATGCCCAACATTCCAGCTCGGACCAGCCCAAACCGAATACGGCTCTTTGAAAGCCGACCTGACATAACACATCCAAACGCAATTCCGACTCCCATGCATGCCTGAAGAATCCCGATACGATCGCTGCGAAGTTTCAGGTCGTACTCTCCGAAACTGTTGACGGAAGGCTGGACGACGCCGCCGACAAACCAGAACAGACACGACATCAGTAGCACTCCCAGTAGAAACCGGTTGTCCTGAATCAGCTTCCAGTTTTCGCCGTCGATCCCGGCCGCCTTCCAAGTGAGTTTCAACTCTGGCTGTGCGACGGGTGTCGGTCGAACCAGGCACGCGGCTCCCGTCCCCAACACAGCGATTGCAATAGAGACAACACTGACTAACGCTAGACCTTCCTGCCCTGGTAGCGCTTCCTTAAGAATGCCGGCCGACGCGAATCCAAGAATGATCGCCAGGAAAGTTGTCATCTGGAATATGCCGTTGATCTGCGGCAAATCTTCGGAGCGAAACTGTTCGGGAAGCATTCCATATTTTGCCGGCCCGAAGACCGTGCTTTGAGCGCTCATCACAAACAGAACGACGAATAGTGCCCACAGGTGCCCCGAAAGAAACGCGAGCAGGCCGCAGCCCATCACCACTATTTCCATCGACTTGCAAAGCACGACGATTCGTCGCTTGCTGAGTCTGTCGGCGAGAAATCCTGAAACTCCCGAAAATAGAATCCACGGAATCGCGAAGACCGCCATCGCGATGGGTTGGTAGTGGTCAGAGATTGGACCACCCGTTGCTTGAGCGATGTCGTGAGCCTTCTCCAGACAAAGGAGCAGGACCAACTGCTTGAACATGTTGTCGTTGAAGGCGCCCAGCAGTTGGCTGATCGTCAGCCCCCAGAACGACCGGTCGCGGAGGAAGCTTGCAGAAGCCTGGGCCGCTGACTGATCAGGATTACTCAAGAGATACTCCGATCGACAATGGTTGCTCGCTGGCTGGCGAGGAGAACGTCCGGTCGATGCTTGCCCGGAATGCTTGTACGGCCGCTTCATCGACGGTTGAGGTGCGGTCTTCATTACGGCAGGCTGCAGACCGGACCGCAACGATGTCTGGTTGGACGGAAGCCAGTTCAGGCAGCATGTTTGAAGTCAGGCGTCCGGCGACTGCGAAGAAGCGACCGGACTGCTGAACGCTGTTGGCGAGTTCTGCCAGCTGCTCGACGGTCAGGCTGTCGAGTAGTCGTCCCGACTTTTTCGACCAGGTGTCAATCAAAACGCCGGCGATGTGGTTGCTGGTCGATTCGCTGGTAGAAAGCACACGATCGACGATCGCGTTCGGTGATGGAGCGTCAGCAGCTTGCCAGTCTGCATAGATGACGGCGACCCAGTCTGGCGCATGGTTGTCACCGCTCGACCTGACGCCGTCAGCCAGAAATGACATCGTGTCCTGCCAGCGTGCCGCCCAATTGTTGTCGTGGTTCAAGCTGGCCAGCCCGAGCTTTGTGAATGAAAGCCTGGCTAACGACTGCGGAAGCCGCCGATCTTTCCTGATGCCCGGCGAAGTTGAGTATTCCGCCACCTCTCCCATCGCGGCACTGACGGACACTCCTGCAGCGATGCCGGTTTGCAGGACCTGCTCGATCACCAAATCATCCGCTCGGCCGAGCGAACCGCGCGCGGGATCTTTCACATCGAGAATCTGGCAGCCACCGGCAAGAGCAACAGAGGCTTCAGCGGCAGAACGAACGCTTACCAACAATTGAGGCGTGGAAACGTTGCAAGGCGTCTCGGAAGTACTCTCGGTCATACGACGCCTGTTTGAGCGAATCAGCTTCGCCGATTCATTCGAGGAAGAGGATGGAAGCCGGTCGATGATCAGCGGGAGCCGGTTGGTACGACCCAGATGTTGCGATACCGAACGGGGTTTCCGTGGTTCTGCAAATAAATCGGCCCCGATTCCGGCCCTTCCTTCACAGGGTGAGCGGTGGTGGCGTGATCCAGTTCCAGGTTGTCGTGGATTTTGACACCGTTGTGCAGGACCGTCATGCGAGCGTGCTTTACCTTCTTGCCGGCATCGTCAAACGTGGCGGCAGTATAGTCGACGTCGTAGGTCTGCCAGGTCAACGGCGGAAAGCACATATTCACTGCCGGGGGACTGATGGTGTAAACGCCGCCGCACTCGTTGTGTTCTCCCTTGAGTCCGAACGAATCCAGAATCTGAGTTTCGTAACGCCCCTGCATGTAGCAGCCACTGTTGCCTCGCCCTTGTCCGCGAGCGAACGGCTGGAATGGAAGCCGAAACTCCAGGTGCATTTTGAAACTGCCGAACAGTTCTTTGGACGTCACGCCTTCCATCAGCAGTTTGTCTTCCGACAGCCGACCACCTTTAAAGTGTTCAGCCGTTGAACCATCAAACAGAACCACGGCGCCTTCAGGTGCCTTCTTTCCAAGAGTTGGACTCTTGCGAACGACCTTCGGAAGATCGCCAATCACGACGTTGTCGCCATTCTTGATCGTCAACCCGCTGCTGGTAAGTTCGCCGCTGCCCTGTCCGAGCAACGAAAAACGAATCGCCTCGCCGTCTCGCTTTGCTTCCGCCTGATATTTCAGGAGTTCCTTCTTCCACCCGTCGCCGGGCAGTCCGCCTGGGTAGGCCACGGCTCGGAAGTTTCCGCCACCCAGGGCGATCACCTGCACGCCGAGCTTTAACTCGGCGTCGCCAGCTTTGATTGTCCCGGTGTATTCACCCTGCAGAGGGTAGTCATCGCCAGCGTCGTCGGGAGAAATGAATACTTTGCGGGGTTCCTTCTTCTTCGAGTCCTTCTTTGCGGCATCATCGTCCGCTGCGTCGACAAGGCAGGCACCGGACAGAATGGCGATAGCAGTCAGACAGGCAATCACTCGGCTCATTACAAATACTCCAGGGGCACGATCCAGCGCGGACCGGACTCGGAATGCGAACGGTTATTCCAGACGGGCATCGGAGAAATTCCAGTCCGAAGCCGGACGTCATTCTGAAACTGCCGTGCAAGCATTGCAAGGAGCGGAGGATCATTGCCGCGTCACACGTGAGTGGCGTCGGGAGTCGTCACTGTTGAAGCGGACTCGCTCGTTGGCAGCGTACCCAGACGCTGCTCGCGCTCATGGAAGAATTGCGAGAACAATGCTTCAGCTTCCTGAACACTGATCAAGCCGGCGTCGATCAACTGCTCCTGCAGGATGTCAGAACATTCCGACTGCTCAGCCAGCAGCAGTGCCAATTGCTGCTCGGTCAATAAATCGAGGCGGTGCGCGATCGCTCCGAAACGCTCACCAGTCGATTCCTGAATGTCGAGAATCTTCTGCACGTCGGGCTTCTTCAACCAATCCTTTGACCAGGCCAGCTCTCCCAGTCGAACCTCTGGTGGGCGAGACGACTGAGCCACCTCGAACATGTCGGCCCCGTCTATCACTTTACGTTCGACCAGCCAGTGACTGAGTCGATTTTCGGTGACGAGATGCGAGATTCGTCGTTCCAGCTCTGTCGACATTGAATTCATCGTGACGCAGTTTCGGCCACGACGTTTCGATTCGTACATCGCAGCGTCTGCCGATTTGAGGACCTGTGACGCCAGGCTTTGATCACCGCGGCACAGACTGGCAAACGTCGCTCCGACGCTCACCGTGACAGGAACAGCCGCGCCTTCGTGGTTGAACGATTCGGCTTCGACGGCCTGCCGAATTCGTTCGGCAAGGATCTGCAGGCCGGACTCAGAGGCATCAACTGCCAGCACGACGAATTCTTCACCGCCGTATCGGGCAGCAATGTCACACGTTCGCACATTTTGCAGAATGACGCTGCCAAGGCGAGCCAGGACTGTATCGCCGAACTGATGCCCATAAGTGTCGTTAAGCCGTTTGAACCGATC
>JBLFXD010000521.1:0-5496 GCA_047611045.1 Planctomycetaceae bacterium
TTTCAGGTTCCGCCAGGCAGACCGGTCGAAGCGTCCCTTGAGGTCTGGGAAGTCGGCCGTCAGGTCAACGAACAGGTCAAAATTGAGATGCATATGCCGATCGATTTCCAACTCCTGAAACCGAGCCGGCGGCGCGTTGTCGTGCCATTTGTCGAACAGCGTGTTCGGGTAAGGAATCTCGATGTCATCGTACAGGTGCAGGTGCCGTTCGGCAGGCATCCAGTTTCGATGCGGCGCCTTGTGCTGAACCATGAGGCAAAACGGCTTGTCGTCTTCGCGGCCTTCCTTGAGCCACTCGATGGCCAGGTCGGTAACGATGTCTGTGCAGTGACCCTCGATTCGCTTCATGCCCTTCGGCGTTTTCATGTCCGGGTTGTAGTAGAGCCCCTGCCCTGGCAGGACTTTCCAATCATCGAACCCCTGCGGCTCGCCCTTCAGATGCGACTTCCCATAGATCGCCGTGTTGTACCCGGACTTCTGCAGAATCTTCGCGAAGGTCTGCTGGTTCCAGTCGAACGAGTTTCCATTGTTCATGAACCCGTTCTTGTGGCTGTGTTTCCCCGAAAGGATCACTGCGCGGCTCGGGCCACAGATTGAGTTCGTGCAGAAGCTGTTTTCAAACAACGTGCCCTGTGCCGCGAGCTTGTCGATGTTTGGAGTCGGATTAACGCTCTTGAGCCAGCCG
This sequence comes from Planctomycetaceae bacterium, assembly GCA_047611045.1. Lineage (GTDB taxonomy): Bacteria > Planctomycetota > Planctomycetia > Planctomycetales > Planctomycetaceae > JABMPE01. Next base: position 686 of record JBLFXD010000521.1, read on the forward strand.
TTGTAAGCACCGATGGCGTGCGGAGCGTGGTCGTCCGAGAAGATGAACAGGATATTCGGTCGGTCAGCAGCCATCGCCGGAGCAACAAACATGAAGGCGAGAATCGCCCACAGGCACTTTTGCAGACTCAATCGTCGAAAGTTAAAAATCATTTCGCGTCCCGTTCTGGTCAGTTCTAGAGTGCCGAGCAGTCGCCAAATTTCAGCGAGCGAGGCATTGTGACGTTTTTTCATGACTCCTCCACCCTATCCGCACGAACGGTTCAACACTGTGCCCGACGCCTCTGACGGTCTGTTGCGAAACGGCCGCCGCCTGTCCGATGAAGTATTCGACTTCGGCCTGGGCGACGAGGCCTACAAAGCTCGTTTTGCCTCCGAGACTCGCCAGGTCTTCAACATTCACCTGTTCGGATCTGGGATGACTCCTCGCCTCAAACGAGCGGCTCTGTCATTCCGCGAAACGGCCAAACGAAACCCGCGGCTTTACGGTGCCATGAAAAAAGTCCTGAATCGCGGCTGATCAGGAACCGTTCTTTGCCGGCTTCTTCACCTGCTGGAACAACCACGGAATCACACCTTCGCGATCCGAGTAAAACGGTGTCCACGAGTTGTGACCGACGCCGGGATACTCGGTATATCTCACGTTTCCACCTGCCGCCTTGATCGATTCGACCATACGACGTGAACGAACCGGCCAGACGACCGTGTCGGCGTCTCCGTGAGCAGCCCAGATTGGCACGCCCGTAAGCAGAGCGGCATTTGACTCGTCGCCGCCTCCGCAGACAGGAGCCACTGCGGCGAATAATCTGGGCCGACGCATCGCGAGTTCCCACGAGCCGAAGCCGCCCATCGACAAACCTGTCAGGTAAACGCGGCTTCGATCGATGGGCAAAGTCTCCAACGACTGATCCAGCACGGCCATCGCCATCTGCATCTGGTCACTCGGCTGCTCTGCCAGCGGAGCAGACTCTTTCTCACTCCACGCCTGTTCAACCCATTGCTCATCATTCCGACACTGCGGAATCACCATGAAGCACGGATACTTCCCGATCCATTCCTCTTTCGACATCTGAGTCGGCAGATGAGGCACGAGCTTCTCGACATCGTTGCCCCGCTCGCCAGCTCCGTGCATGAAGAACAGCAACGGGTATTGCTTACCCTCTTCGATCTTGAGCGGCGGCAGAATCAGGTACGTAAACGTCTCTTTCTCATACTTGCCGCCCGTGAACTCGATCTCGCCGAGTCCGAAATCCTGTTCCGCGAATGCTTCGCCGGGAAGAGTGCCAACGAGCAGTCCTGCGGCCACGATTACGATCTGCCAAGTTCGACGCATGTCCTACTCCAATTAGATCAACTTCAGAATGACTTCAAGATTCTGCCGGCTTCGAAATTTCGCCTCGAATACACCCAATCGACGACGAGGAACAGGAACACTAATAAACGCTAATCTTCACTAATTCGGGTTCGTTCGAGATACAACCATTAGCGTCTATCAGTGCTTATTAGTGTTCCACAATTTGCCGCCTTCATTCTCTCCATGAAACTTCATTCCGAGACTCAATACAGCCTGAGCGAGTTTCGAAACAGCTCTGCCAGCTCAGCAGCTCCGGTTTCGAGCGGCGAGAGTTTAAGCAGTCGAGCCTGGACGAGCGTCCCGTCGACGAGTCTCGGAATATCCGCTTCTCCGTAACCAAAATCTTCGATGCCACCGGGCTGCTCCATCAACTTCATGAAGTGAGTGACTCGTTTGGCCAGGATGTCGCCAGCGTCGTCGGGCGACGCACCGCGAATGTCGGCTCCCAACGCGGCTGCCGCTTGCAGATGTCGCTGGGGAGCCGACGGAGCCGTAAAACGACAAACCGTTGGCGTGTGAACGATGACTGACGTCCCGTGAGGGACCATCGAATGATCCGCGTCGTACCCCGGCGGAAAGTAACCTTCGACCTGCCCGGCCACCGGATAAGCCATTGCATGAGGCAGATGAACTCCCGCGTTGCCAAACCCCGTTCCCGCGTACGACGATCCGAGCAGCATTCGTCCCCGAGCTTCTTCGTCTTCCGAATCCTGAAACACTCTTGGCAGGAACTCCGCCACGACTCGCAACGCTTCCAAAGCCCAGACATCGCTGATCGGATTCGACCCCTGATACGCCGTCCGCATCGACGGCCGCTCTGGCTTTTCGCGGCTGAGGAAGGGCAACGCCGTGAACGACTCCAGAGCGTGTGACAGCACATCGAGCCCGGCGCTGGCCGCCACTTCTTTTGGACACGTCCGAGTATTCTCTGGATCGAGCACGCCCAGAATCGGTCGCATGTACCGATTGGCGATGCCCGTTTTGACTCGTTCTTTCTCAAAGTCGAATACCGAGACGGCCGTGGTCTCGCTGCCGGTGCCAGCCGTCGTCGGGACGGCAATCAGTGGCTTGAGCGGTCCCGGCGGAGTCGTCCCTTTGCCGAGCGTCGGGTTAACGTACTCGGTGAATTCCGCCGGCCAGCTTGCGTAAAGGTTGGCCGCTTTCGCCGTGTCGATCGTTGATCCGCCGCCGACCGCAAGGAACGCATCGAAATTGCCGCTCGTCGCGAATTCAATCGCCTGGAGAAACGAAGTGTCCGTCGGTTCGCACCGAACTCCGTCAAAGACTTCGAAGTCAACGTTCGCCGAATTCAAGGACTCAATGGCCGTCTGGCCGGGATAAAGATCCCGCACGGCCGGGTCAACCACCAGCATGACTCGCTTTGCTCCGAGGTCCGCGAAATCCAAACCAACCTCGCGAGTCGCTCCAACGCCAAACCGAACATGCGTGCCGGTCATCTGAAAAACGGTATCCGTCGTCATTGAGCTCTTCCTTTGCATCAGTTCACGAGATGCTTCAACTTAAAAATGCTGATAACCGCTAATCTTCACTGATTGAAATCCTTGCTCATTAGCGAAGATTAGCGGCTATCAGCGTTCCCTGACTTTCCGTCTGTCGAAACCAGCATTTCAGCCAGCGTCTGCAAGCATTGGTCAGTCACTTCCCAGTATCTGAGCCAGAGTCTGCGATTATTGCGCGAATCGCTTGCCGCTGATAGCATGATGGCCTATCGATACACGTTCTGCCCGAAAACTCAGCACTTCCCGGAGACAAGTCTCGTGGTCCGACTTCCTTCCTGCCCGATCTGCAAGTCCGAGCTATCAGCGGCTGCCGCCACCCAATCCAAAGATTTCCCGTTCTGCAGCTCACGCTGTCGCGAGGTCGACCTGTTGCGATGGAGCGACGGTAAATACGCCATCGTCGAACCAATCTCAGCCGACAAACTGGCCGAAAAGATCTTCGAAGACGAACTGGACGAGCCGCTCGACGATGCCGGCTACTGATAGAGCCGTTTGCTGTGACTTCGCGATTCTTATCGACTAAAACTTTCCCCACCCTCAAACACCATCCCACCAGTTTCGGAGAACCGCTGTGTCGAGACTCACCGCCCTTGCCTGCCTGGCTTGCTTTGCACTGACCGCTTTCGACACCGCTTCGGCCGATTCCAACTGGCCTCGTTGGCGAGGCCCCAGTCAGGACGGCCATTCGACCGAAACCGGATTCCCTCGCAAGTGGAGCCCCGCCGACGTCAAGTGGACGACTCCGCTTCCCGGAGCCGGTCAGTCGTCGCCGATCATCTGGGGCGAGCGAATGTTTCTGACGGCGGCCCTGAATCGTGGTGCCGAACGAGTTGCACTGTGTGTTGACCGAAACTCCGGCGACATCGTCTGGCAAACCAGCCTGTGGAAAGGCACTCCGGAAGCGTCTCACGTTATGAACGGCTGGGCGTCGTCCACCTGCGTGACAGACGGCGAACGAGTCTGGTGCTTCTTCGGCGAGGGCGGTGGCCTGTTCTGCCTGTCGATGGACGGCAAGCAACTCTGGAACCGTGACTTCGGCGAATTCCCCGGCCCGTGGGGAACCGCCGCGAGCCCGATTCTTGTCGACAATATGCTCATCCAGAATTGCGACTCCGACGAAAAAGGCTTCCTGCTCGCAGTCGACAAGTTGACCGGCGACACACTCTGGACAACCCCTCGCGAAGGACAACGCGGCTGGAGCAGCCCGATCCTGATCGAAGCCGCCGGTCGCCGCGAGATGGTCATTCAGGGCCACACCGGCATCCGAGCGTACGATCCGTCCAACGGCGAAGAATACTGGCGAGTTGACGGTACGAACGGTCGAGGCACGCCAACAGTCACTTACGGAAACGGCCTGGTCTACGTGATTCCCGGCCGAGGCCCCGCCATCTACGCCGTTAAGCCAGGCGGTGAAGGGAACGTCACCGCCAGCAACGTCGTGTGGAGCAAAGGCCGCAAAGGCCGCGACCTGCCGTCGCCAATCATCGTCGGCAAATACGTCCTCGCCATGAGCATGAGGGGTGGCATCCTGACCTGCTACGACGCCACGACCGGCAAAGAGCACTGGCAGGAACGCATCGGCGGAACAGTCACCGCCAGCCCGATCGCCTACGACGGTCTTGTCGCCTTCATCGAAGACGGCGGAGAAGCCATCGTCGTCGAACCCGCCGACACCCCGAAAATTATCAGCCGCTGCAACATCCTGAAAGACGACGAAGAAATCTTCCGAGCCTCAATCACCCCCAGCGGTGGCCAACTCTTCATCCGCTCCACCAAAAACCTCTACTGCATCGGCCAGTGAACGATGCAAATCAACGTTCACTAAATTGGTCCATCTGGGTTTATCGTGGGTAGAGGTCGAGGCCGCCGCAGTGGAAGAAGATGGCGGTTTTGAAGTTTTCGCGATTGCGGTATCCGCCGACTCTGCGTTTGATGGAC
>JBLFXD010000522.1:0-5495 GCA_047611045.1 Planctomycetaceae bacterium
TTGAGCAGGAAGGGACGTATCCGCTGCCGGAAGCTCAGCGGGACCGCTTCCTGTTCAACGTCGTGGTTGACTACCCCAGCCGTGATCACGAAGCAGAGATCATCGATCGGACGACGTCGACCATGTCGGCCGATATCGAAGCAGTTGTGACGGGTGATGAGATCATCGAGTGTCAGCAGACAGTCCGACTCGTGCCGCTGCCCGATCACGTGAAGCAGTTCGTGCTCGATCTGGTCCGCGCGGCTCGACCGAAAGATCCGGATGTGGCTCCGTGGGTTCGCGAGTTGATCGACTGGGGACCGGGTCCGCGCGCCTGTCAGCAACTGGTGCTGGGCGCCAAGGCTCGGGCACTGTTGCAGGGTCGTCATCACGTCACTCGTGACGACGTCGAAGCTCTGGCCCTTCCAGTGCTGCGTCATCGAATTGTCCCGACCTTCAACGCCGAAGCTGAAGGTGTGAGCGTTGACGGCCTCATCAATCGGTTGCTGAGCGAAGCTCCGAAAACTTCGAAGCAACTGTTGTAGCTTTTGGACTTGCTTCGGGAAGAACTGTCGTGGGGCAGGTTTTCCTCGTGCCTCGGCAGGATGCAATCCTGCCCCACAGTATGACAGTTACTTCCGGGACGCTGTTTGTTCCCTTTATCCCCTTTAAGTTTTCAGGCTCTCATCCCTCATGGCCCACGTTTCTGACGTCCTTACGTCACAAGACATCGGGAAGTTCGCGAACCTGCAGGTGTTAGCACGGCAGGTGGTGGAGGGACTGTCTACCGGGCTGCATCGGTCTCCGCACAAAGGGTTCAGCGTTGAGTTTAAGGAGCATCGGTCGTACGTCACGGGCGATGACATTCGTACGATCGACTGGAAACTGTTCGGCAAAACTGACCGTCTCTACATCCGCGAGTACGAAGAAGAGACCAACCTTCGCTGTACGATTCTGCTCGATTCCAGCGGCTCGATGTCGTACACCGGCTCGCGCAGCAATGGCGTCTCGAAGCACGATTACGCCGTTCACACGGCAGCGGCTCTGGCCTATCTGATGCTCAACCAGCAGGACAGCGTCGGCCTGGTGACGTTTAACGACGCCGTGCAGAAGTACATTCCGCCGCGCGCCCGACCGCGGCATCTGCGAACGATTATCAGCGAGCTCCAGCAGCAGAAGCCCGAACGCGAGACTGAGCTGGGAGACGTCTTCCAGCAGATGGTCGCGAAGATTCAGCGGCGTGGTTTGCTGATCATCATCTCGGACCTGTTTAGCGACGTCGACCAGTTGATGAAGTCGCTCGCTCATTTTCGGCACGCGAATCACGAGATCATCATCTTCCAGATTTGGGACCCTGATGAACTTGATTTCCCGTTTCGACAATGGACGCAGTTTGCTTCCCTGGAAGCGGCGGCGAATCGGCATCTGGTCGACCCCGCACAACTTCGGCGAGCGTACCTCGAAAAGCTGGCGATCTTCCGGGAGCAACTGGCGAAGGGATGTAGCCGACACCGAATCAGTCTCGTCCCAATGACGACCGATCAACCCTACGCCGACGCGCTGGCTGCGTACCTCGCTTTGCGGAGGAAGTCGAAGTGACGTTCCTCAATCAAATTCTGGCGTTTGGTGCAGCGGCATTCCTGATCCCGCTGGTCATTCACATTTTGAATCGAAGCCGATTCAAGACGGTTGAATGGGGAGCCATGCATCTGCTCGAATCGGTGATCAAGGTGAATCATCGACGCTTTCAGATCGAGCAATTCCTGTTGCTGCTCATCCGTTGTGCCATTCCAATTCTGCTGGCGTTCTGTTTGGCGCGTCCGGTGCTGACCGGAGCGAACGCGCTCGAGGGAGATGCCCCGGTCTCGCTCGTGATCGTGCTCGACACCAGCTACTCGATGGACACGATCGATACCAACGGGACTCGTTTCGAACATGCCGTCGCGGCGGCGTGTGACATCATCGAGTCGACGGGTCGCGGCTCCGAAATTAGCGTCATCATGACCGGAGGTAAGCCGACGCCGCTGTTTGATCAACCGCTTTTCGATTCGGCAGCCGTCGTGCGACGGCTCAAACAGCAGCAGGCCGGACTCGGTGCGAGCGACATGCAGGGTGCCATCGATGAAGCGTTGGCGACCATGGCCGGGATGACGCAGGCACGACGAGAACTGGTCATCATCAGCGACTTCCAACCGGCCGACTGGAGCCAGATCGGTGACGAGTCGTCAATTCGTCAGCAGCTTGAGGCGATCAGCATTTCGCCCGTATTAACACTACTGCCTGTCGGTAGCCCGGTCAGCGGAAACGTGACCGTCGATGCCATCGAGTTTCCTCAGCGGGCACTCGGTGTCGGGCAGCGAATCGACGTCCGCGGAACGGTTCGCAATCAGGGGTCAGCCCCGGTCGAGAAGGTTCGCGTCGTGCTCCGGGTCGATGGCGAGGAAGCCGACGTTTCACAGATGACACTCGGTGCGAACAGCAGCACGCAAGTGCTATTTCCCTGTGCCTTCGAGACGGCTGGCTCGCACACGATTGAGATCTCGGTATCCGCCGATGATCCGCTGGCCACCGACAACCGCATGGCAGCGGCCGTCAACATCTGGGACAAGATCACCGTGCTGCTCGTTGATGGTGACCCGAGCGGGCAGCCATTGAAGAGCGAAACGGATTTTCTGTCGATCGCACTGACACCGTTCACCTTTGGCCGTGTTCGACTGGTCGACCTTGTCGAAACACAAACGGTCAAACCGACCGCGGTCAACGAAGAGTTGCTTCAATCGTGCCGGATCGTGGTCCTCGCGAATGTTGCGAAACTCGATGATGCACAACTCACCGCACTGACGGCGTATGTCGAGCAGGGAGGAGCGCTACTGGTCACCGCAGGCGATCGGCTCGATTTGAACTGGTATCGCGAACGGCTGTTTGCCGATGGTACCGGCCTGCTCCCCGCTCCGTTTGGAGCGATGCTGGGGCAGGTCGACGACAAGGGAGCAGCGGCTCGCATCGTGGCGGAACGATTCGATCATCCCGCCTTGGAATTCTTCAACACACCGGCCAACGGCGATCTTTCGAAAGCGGAGATTCGTCGTTGGATGAAGCTGGAGCTGATCGACGAATCGGTCGCGAAGAACGGCGCGGCAACTTCGGTGCTGGCACGGCTCGATACCGGCGACCCGCTGTTGCTGGAGCGACGCTTTGGACAAGGGGACGTGATTCAACTGGCAACCACGTGCGATGCCGACTGGAACGATCTGCCATTACGCCCCTTCTACGTTCCACTGATGCAGCAACTCGTGACGACGATGGCTTCGGGGTTGATGCCGCCACGAAATATCGCGACCGGTGACCAGGCCGTGGTTATTCTGAGTGGGACGGAACCGGGCTCAACGCTGTCGATGCTCACGCCGGACGGTTCACGCCGAACTCTGCAAACGGTGACAGAGGGGAATGCCGAACTCGCCCGCTTCGACCGGACGCAACGGCCCGGCATCTATGCGATGTCATTGCCATCGACGGAGACGATTCATTTCGTGGCCGAAACATCACGGAGCGAATCGGATCCGGCCACGCTCAACGAAACCTCGTTGAAGTCGCTTTCAGAATCGCTCGGTTCGACGATGGTCAAGTCGTCGGACGAGTATCTTCAACAGGATCAGCTCCGACGACACGGCCAGGAAATCTGGCGGTACGTCCTGATCGGCTTTCTCAGCTTGATGGTTTTGGAACTCGTCCTGCAACAACGATTTTCGAGGGTTCGCATATGACGACCCTCCAATTCACAGGCGACCTTCCCGTCTGGCTGGGGCTTCTATTGGCTCTGGTCGTGGGATCGTTGTCGTGGCGATATTACAACCGCGAGAGTTTTGAATTGCCGCGACGGCTGAGATGGTTTCTTCCCTTCCTGCGGTCGCTCGCGTTCTTCTTAGGGATCATGCTGCTGACCGGGCCGGTGTTGCAGCATCGGAAAACGATCGGCGAACTGGGACGCGTGCAGATTTATGTCGACGCATCAAGCAGCATGACACTGCACGATCGGCACATGCCTCTTGGGCGAAAACTACGCATCGCTGAGTCACTTGGTTGGATCGCTCCCGGCAGTATCGACACGACACTCATCGATGCCGCCGATGAGCTCGCCCACGCACGGCTTGAACTGGATGACCACCTCAAGATTGATGGAGAGTCGAGTCCTGAGTTCGTCGACGCGGCGGCAGAAGAGTTCACCAAAGACCTGACGAGTGTACTGCCGAAACTGACACCGATTATCGCTGATCGACTTCGTCAGGAAGTGCTCGCGCCACTGGAGACTAAAGTCGGCGACGGCGAGGGAGGAGGCGACGAGACAACAGCGCTCAGCAAACTGACATCTGCGGCAGCGTCGTGCCGCGTCCTCGAAGACGAAGTGCGAAACAGTTTTGAAGAGTCGCTGCAGGCTCGGCTGCGGACGGGAGACCGTTCGATTGAAGCTGCCCTGACCCTCTTCGATGAAACGCCCCGCTGGCGACGGGCAGAGTTAGCGCTGGGCGAAACGACAGCGCGAGTTGTGGAACGGCTGCGAGAGCGGCACGACGTCACGCTGATGCAGTTAGACGGAGAGCGAGCGACCGTATTGAATCCGGCATCCGCCGATGGTGATGTCGATGTATCACAGATCGAGCGGACGAGCTTTTCCGGATCGACAGATTTGAGTTCCGGAATCGTCGCCAACCAGCAGGGAGTGGCCGCATCTCTCGGTGGAGAAACGGACGACTCATCCGTGGTCTCGACGACGCAGCCGCAGACGGCTGTCGTGCTGATCACTGACGGGCAGCACAATTCTGGTCCGTCGCCACTGCAAACCGCGAGGTTGCTCGGCGGGCAGGGCGTCGCGTTCTATTGCGTCAGTACTGGAGCCAAAGAAGCCGCTGCTGATCTCGCCTTAATCGGCCTTGAGCATCCGGAGCTGGCTTTCGCCAAAGATCGCATTCGGGGCGTTATGACTCTGCGTGACTCGGTTCAGCCGGGCAAGCCATTTGTCGCGGAAATCCGCTACGGCGACGAAGTCTTATGGCAGCAGCAGTTGGTGACGCAGAATGTGGCCGAGCGTCGGGTCGAGTTTGAATTCGGGATCGAGGAGTTGGTCGACAAGCTCGGGGCGCAGTTGGATTCCGACGTGAAACTGCATTTGTTGCCGCTTCAGTTGACGGCGGCCGTCTCGCCGCTGGCGGAAGAGTCGGAGACCGCCAACAACGCGCGCAGCATGCGTCTGGCCGCCATTCTTCAGAGTGACAGCGTGCTGATTCTTGACGGGCGTTCGCGTTGGGAAACTCGCTATCTACGGAACGCTTTTGAACGGGATGATCGCTGGAAGGTCAACACGATCGTCGCCGGTTCCGGCACGGACGAGGCGACGTTGCCACGCGGCGAGCATGACGGACAGTTCCCGGCCGACCGTGAGGCTTTGTTTGAATACGACCTGGTGATCTTTGGCGAGATCGCCCCCGACCTGTTTGCTTCACACGAATTGCAATGGCTGC
>JBLFXD010000523.1:0-5485 GCA_047611045.1 Planctomycetaceae bacterium
GGGCCAATTCCTTCACGAAATTGTCACGATTCTGCGAGAGCACATTCTTCGCCGCATTCTTCACATCATCACGCTTCTCGAACTCCAGCATCGCTTCAAGTGCGGTCAGGACTTCCGGGTTTCGTCGTAACGCGGTCTTCTGGGCGAGCGTGACAGCCGTCTTTCGCGTGTCCGCCTCGGCGGTCTCTTTCAGTTGGTCGAGAAACAGCCGCAGCGCCCGTGTTCTGATTTCTTCCAGCGGATCAATAGGCGGCAGTTTTCCGACGATGACATCCGGTAACTTCGTTTTGTGAGTCAGCAGCCACTCGACGCTCGGCAACCAGAAGCGAGCGATCTGCGGATGCGAAAACTCGCTCGGCAGATACTCGATCATGGCATCGCGATGCAGGTCCGGGTTGGCGCCGATCGCGTTTCCGAGTTTGCGTGCGAGGTACCAGTTCGATTCCTGACTCCGCTCAACCTTGCCTCGCTCACCAGCGTCGGCGATTGCCTTAAAATCATCCGCCGTCACAAACTTATCCGGCTTCACCATCAGATAACTGAAGACCTCACGCTGCTGCTCAAGGTTGTCAGGGATCACCCAGGTGATCGTGGCGAACATTTTCAGAATCGGCTCGGACAACTGCGGCCGGCGGGCTGGCTCGGCAGCACCTCGATGGACCTGTTGCATCAATGGTTCGATTCGTTCGGGGACGGCGACAAGCTGAGCTGATCGCGGATCCGATACGCTCGCCGCCGCGATCGGGCGCAAATCTTCCGGACCTTCCAGCGAGTACTGAATCAGTTTCTGCTGCAGATCATCAAACGTTACGTTTGCAGAGCCTTCCAGACCGACTCGAAGCAGGCCGGTATCCGTCAGGTAGTTCGGTCGCTTCTCGACGTCTGAGAAATACGCCATCGCAGAAGCACCGAACAGTTCGGCCGCTCGCTTCGTGATGTAACCCATCTGGCCGGGGCCTCCGTCGCCGCCGGAGTTGTTGTAATAGGTCGCGCCGATGCCGACGAGACGCCGCGACAAACGGTTAGCCGCCAGCGGATCGGCTTCCGCCAGCGTCTGCTGTTGCTCTTCGAGCTGCACGATCAGCTCACCGAGCTCTTTGTACTGGTGCGAGCCGCTGGAATTCGCTTTGTGGCCGTTCGCGATGAACAAAGCCTGCGACTGGTAGCGAATCGAGTTTTCAACCAGAGCGTTGGTTTCTGGCCGCTGCAGAAGATCGATCCATGCCAGATTGATGTCCTTGCGGACGGGCGGGTTCCAGATCCACCAGTTCCACGCAGCACGGATTGCCGTCGCTCGAACCGCCGGATGCGGGTCTGCGTTAATGCCGTTCACAATGGCGGCGGTCAGGTCGACCCACTCGACGGACATTTCCGGAAGCACGCCATCGACGCGCATAATCAACGCCCGAGCAGCCGCCTCGCGAACGTAGTCATCTTTCGACTGACAGGCGGCGAGAAGTTCCGGCCAGCCTCGATCATCGATCAGCGTTTGTCGAAGTCCCCAGTGAGCCGCCTCGCGCACAGGCTTCGCCATGTCTCCAAGACCGGCGACCAACGGCTTCACACCAGCGTCAGAATGCCGAACTCCTAAACCGATCATCGCCCAGAACCGAACGAGCGGACTTTCATGCCACGCCGCCTCGACCAGCACCGGCAACAGGCTCGGCTCATCGAGCATCGCCGCGCGTCGCACTCTGTCGACTGTATCGGGAAGCGTTTCGTCGGGAGACACCACGAAGTCGCTGGCGGCGTGTTTCAGTGGCTCAACCGGAAAGAGCCGCGACAACGCGTGCAAGGCGTAACTTGTCGAAACGAAGCCGGTCTGAGACTGACCTTTCCAGTAACCACTGGGATGCTGAAGGCCGAGTAACCCTTTGACACCGTTCGCGACTGTCGGGTCATCCGGACCAAATCCAGCCGCTTGAAAGGCAATCAACGCCAAAGCCGTAGGCGATGGCTCCGACTTGTTCTCGCCGTCGACTTTCCATGAGTCACCATCTGCGGTGCCGGGGTTGAATCCCCAGGTTCCGTCGGGCTTTTGAATCGCTCGCAGCCGGGCAATGTCAGCAGCAATCTGACTGTCGATTCGAGTCTGAAGTTTTCTTGCCTCTTCGACACTGCCGCCGGGCTTTGTGTTGCTCGGGACTCGCGGTTTGGCGTCACCCTGCTCTGCTTCCAGTTTGAGAACGCCCTCAACTTGAGCGAGGTAGTCCTTCGGGAAATATCGACTCAACTGCTCGACTCGATGCGCGAGGTCGTCGGTGTATTTCGGATCGACGTCCAGCGTTCTACGAGCTTTGTCCTCAAGAGCTCGGAAGAACTGAGGATTGCCCGTCTTCTTCCACGCCTCAAACAGAATCTCACCGGCGTAATTAAAGACGACTCCCTTTCCGACATTGGCCCCCGGTCCGGCCGCGTTGATTCCGCCCGGATCGGCCGTTTGAAGAATGAAGTTTGACGCTCGCAGATGTTGTTTGCTTTGCAGCTTGCGCGGCGGCATGAATCGTTCCAGCGAGACGACACTGTGCCCAGCCACGCGAGTTCCCGCCGGTCCGTCGCCAATGTCCAGTGGAGCGAGGCTGGTATTGTTCGCAGCGTCGACCAGTTCGTTCGTCGGACGCAATGACTGATAACAGACATTCGTCAAGTTACGGAACAGGTGCGAGTTCGACGTTCGATACCCCTGAGCAAACGGAATCGCTGGTCCCCACACTCCCGACTGAGTGTGGCAACTCATGCAGTGTGTGCCGAGCAGGTTTCCCGTGTCGCGGATCCGGCGTTCGACGCTCGCACCGCGAGGTCGATTGTTCAACCACGAACTGACCTGACCGAGGTGATCGTACAAGGCGTGTCGAACCGCTCTTTTCGGGTCGTCGTACGGAGCCGGTTTCACGACACGCAATTCAAGTCCGTATCCCGGAGCGTTTGCTTCGACTCGAAGAAAGTACACATTGCCCGGATTCAGATTTCGATTGATCGCAATTCGATGCTGCTCGACCTGCTGGTGAACCCGTTCGTTCGAATTCTTGCCGTCTTCATACTCGGCTCCGACATCCAGTGTCTCGCCCGCCGTAACCATCGCCTTGTCTTTCGGCAACGCGTAACAACGGATTCGGGCGGCCACCATCTGGTCGGGTATCGTCAGGCACGCTGTCAGAAGCCGCGGCTCCGGTCCGTTGAATTCAAGACGCAGCCAATCGTCGCCCTTGCCCGTTCCGACTTCTCCGTTGTCGAAGTATTCGATGTCGTCACTCGTCCCGATGATCTGCAGCGAATAGTCGTCAGCCGTCGGACGCAGTGGGATCGGCTGTGCTTCCGCCGCAGAGTTGTTCGGTTCCGACTCGATAAACGATGAGCCGTCACGGGATGCCGTGTTCGCGATCCCGCGAACCGATACTGAGACTTCGGTCGTCTGCCCGTCCAGCCATTTGACTTGCCGAGGCGCTGCGAGCAGCTCGTCGACATAGCCAGTCTCCCGCCACCGGTCGCCTTCAAAGAGCTTGATCTCGCCTTCTTCCGGCGAGAGTTCGACGCGATAGCTGGCGGCCATCTTCGCGGTAAAGACCGTAAAGAAATCTCCGTCCAGGGCATGAAGCACTTTGCTCAGGACTATGTCGCGATTCTCTTTGGCATTGTCTGGCGCACGGACCGCGACGATCGAAACTCGCACTCGCGCGTTGTCCGGCAGCGTACTCGGCCGAGAAATCCGGGCCGAAATTTCCGCCGACTGACCCACGCCCAGGTGAAGCGGCTGAGCAACCCTGACGACGACACCCGCTTCCCGACCAACTCTGCCACTGCGGCTCTCAGCAATGGCCCAATTCTGGCAACCGAATACCGCCAGACTGCTGAGAACGATCCCTCGAAATCCCACAGCAAACATCGCAACGTCTCCGGACAACTAATCAGTGATTGCCAATATGAGTGGCGACGTTATTCGCGCCGTGCCTCATTGGCAACCGTCCGGAATCGACGACGCGATCAGCATGTCGAGAGACAGCGACTTCCATCGCAGACGGCATTCGGTGCTCTCGGCGAGCTGTCCGTCACGACGATTCTGGATGCACCGATGATGATTCGACACAGTCGTGCGTTCATCACGATATCTCGCAACGAAATCGCTCAGCCCTCGGCTTAGGCAGCAGCGGGGAATATCCTCACAACTCGAAGCGTCAGTTTTGAAGTTGCACGGTTCTGACGACTTCTGTGGCTGAAGGCCACGTTTCACCGTAGCCTGGGGCACCGCCCCAGGATTCTGATTCCTTACGAATGCCTCTGGCCGAAGGCCATACTCACGGAGATCGCCGTGTGCCGTAAATATGGCCTTCGGCCAAAACGGCTACGTTTTTCCGGCTCCCTGGGTCGATGCCCAAGGCTACGGTGACAGATGACCTTCGGCCAAAACTGTTGCCAACCTTAATGTATGCAACTTCAAAACTCACGCTTCGGGTTATGAGAGGTACTCTTTTCCTGCCGCCTCCTTGATTGAGCATTGAAACTGAAGAGCTCTGACTGAATTCCCGTCCGGCTCAATAGGTGAACTCCGTACCGAAATAGCCGGTAATTCCGGGCTGGTACAACTGATTGCCAGCGCGGTTATCGAGATGTTCGCGGTAGTGCTTGTCCGTGAAATTTAAGACGCCGAATGTCAGCGTCCAATTATCTGCCGGCCTCAGAAAACCGCGGATGTCAAACGTGGTGAACCCGGCGGTGGGCTGTTCGAGAAGTGACCGATTGGCGACTCGATTCTGGTCGTCCACGATCCGAACCATGAACTCCGCGCCCCATCGCGCAGCGGGACTATTGTCGTGAATCCGGACGCCAAGTCGGGATTCCAGAGGCGGAATCTGTGGAAGCGGTTCCTCACCAGGATCTTGATCGAAGGCGTCTCGACCAAAGTCAGCTCCCTGACTGCTGCCTGGCGGATCCGGCAACGACGGCGACCCGAACAGCAATTGGTTGAGTGTCCGATTCTGGCCCTCGACGTACGACGCGCTGCCGAACAGCGACAACTGAGGAGCCACATCCCACTCTCCAAATGCCTCGCCCCCGGCCAGCGTCGCTTCCGGCGTGTTCACAAATATGCTCGTGATGCGACTGGAACTTGACGTTGGATCAACGGCAGTTCCCTGATGCGTGATGTAGTCGTCGATCCAGGAATAAAAACCACGCACTGATCCACGAAACCGTTCGCGTTCCATCTTAAGACCGATATCCAACTGCTTCAGCGATTCCGGCTTCAGGAATGGGTAACCCTGAATTCGGTTCAGCCCCTGTTGAAGAATGGACTCAAATGGCCGCATGGCGTAAAGCTCGGTCGCCGTCGGAGGTCGCTGAGCCATGCCAAAACCAGCCGTCGCTGTAAGCTCGTCGTTCAGTTCGTAATCACCGGAGATGTAAGCCGACCACAACGAGTAGTCCTGTTGCCGGTCTGGACCAATTACGTCTCTGTCCGAGGTGTTACCACCACGTCGAATGATAGCGC
>JBLFXD010000524.1:0-5481 GCA_047611045.1 Planctomycetaceae bacterium
CTCGCATGGCGCCAATGGACAAGGCTTACGATCAGAAACTGACGATAGACGGCGACGAATACACGCTGACGATTACGCCGCGGCGCGGCAGCGACTCGTTCAAGCCCGTCAACACGAACGGTGCCCAGCGCGGCTGGCGTCCCATTGTCGAATTACTCGACGATCGCATCAGTAACGTGAAGATCATCGAAGGCGCCGATCTGAATCCGGTCGTCACCGATGACTTTATCCTGATTCCCAATCCCCGCACGGTCGATTCGTCGCGCGAGTACCGCGTCCGCTTCACAGCGTCTCGCAACTGACGAGTCTTAATCTCTGGAGATTTCAATGCCTGTTCATCTACCAGCTCACAGCCGCCGACAGTTTCTGACGACGATGGGGACGGCTCTGGTTGTCGGCTCAACTCGTGTCCTTGCAGCCGACCAGGCCGACCAGGACCTCGTCTACCTTCTGAACGACACGCACATCGGTGAGAAGCACCCTCCGACATCGCCGGTTCCGACGCACCTGCGGCAGGCCGTCACGGAGCTGGTTCAACGTGACGCAAAGCCAGCGTGTGTCCTGATCAACGGGGACCTCGCCCTGAAAGACGGGCAGCCTGGAGACTACCGTCACTTTGCCGAACTGATTGCCCCGCTTCGCGAGGCACAGATCGACACGCACCTGACGCTCGGGAATCACGATCATCGCGAAACGTTCTATGAGGTCATGAAGGACCAGCGACCGGAGTCGCCGCCCGTCGAATCGCGGCACATCTCCGTCGTACAGACACGATATGCGAATTTCTTCCTGCTGGACTCACTGCAGAAGACGATGGTAACGCAGGGAACGATCGGTCCCAAGCAGCGAACCTGGCTCGCGACCGCCCTGGATGCTCACTCCGACCGCCCGGCACTCATCGTGACACACCACAACCCGAGACTCGGCGGCGATCCGTTACATTTCCCTGGCGGCTTGATTGACTCGGAAGAGCTGTGGGACATCCTCGCGTCGCGCCGACATGTGAAGGCCTACATTCACGGCCACATCCACGATCGCGGCGTCGCCGAACACCGAGGGATTCACATAGTCAATACACCGGCAACTTCCTACGTCGCCGACCCGAAGAAGTCGACAACCGGCTGGACGCAGGCCCGATTCACCCCGGCTGGCGTCACGTTGACGACGCGCACAACGGACGAGTCGCATCCATGGAACGGTCAGACGAAGACTCTGACGTGGCGGAGCTGAACCGCGTTCGCTGTGACGACGGGAGGTCGATGAACAACTTTTTGAAGCTGGAACAGTCGTCCTTCAGGTTCGAGCCAATTCCTGTGGCACCGTACCGGACATTGAAATTTCGGATGGCCCAGTCCCGTCGGGTAGAATTCAATGACAACCGGCCTGGTTTCAGCCGTTGCTAAGCGGACAGCTGGCGGAAAAGTTCGACTTCCAGCGCGCCCGGATCGCTGCTGGCGGCCGGTTCCACGTCGAATTCCGGCTTGTCGTCGGTTGGTCTGAGACCGCGAGTCAAAACATCCAGACACACCTCACGCTATTGCGGCACGACGGCGCTGCGAGTCAGAAAATCGGCGATTTCCGTCTGGTACGGTCTAACGATCTCATCGCGATGCCTTTCACCAGTCACCTCGCGATGATGGACCGCATACCCCTCGGCTCTTAACTGTGCGGCGAATTCGCGGCTGTGATGCGGACCGACCGTGGTGTCACTGGCGCCATGCAGCAACTGAACCGGCGTCGTACGGAATGCAGCAGGATGATGGAGCGGGGATAGTTTCCGCAGGACGCTGGTCCGGTTGTCTGCCGTGATGCCATGTGCTTTTTCAACAGCGGAGCGATAGCCCGGTTTTTCTACCAGCCAACGAGAAAAATCGGTCATCGGAAATATTGCCACGACCGACGCAATGGCATCCGGGTGACGCATGGCGTAAACCAGACTGCTGCCGCCGCCCATACTGGAGCCGAGTAAATGCACGCGGGAAGGATCAACACGCTCATGCTCGACCATCGTCGCGATCACGAAGTCCAATCGCTTCTCAGCGACATCGTTCATCCAGTGCTTTGGCCCCAATTCGGGCACCACCAGCCAGTAGCCGCGCTCTGACAACAAACTTCGCAATTCAGCATACGGCGCCCGGCCGACGTTGTATTCACCGTGTCGAATCGAACCGCCGCTGCCGTAGAGATGCACAACCAGACCCGCTCCGCGCTGCGGCCGTCGCGGGGCGTAGACGGAACAGGTGACAGTCACTCGCCCGTCAGGGCCTGTCAACTCGCGCACGGTCGCTTCCGGCGTCTTGACGTTCGTTGATTCGGCAGCGCAGGCGTTCGTCAAGGAGCCACACGCGATGAGAGCGACCAAGGTCCAAAGTGTGTTGCGATGCAAATTCAGCAAGTTTTCGATCCTTATCTCAGAGCTGACGAACGCGGCGGAAAAAGATGGTTGTCTACGAAGAGGTTTGATCTCTGTTCTTCGGAAGCCCTGACTTATGGAACCTCGACGACAGAGACGTCGACGGAATCGTTGGCGGGAATGTCGACGCGGACGTTGAGAATGCGGAATCGGCTATCGTCGCTGAGGAATTGCGATTCAACACGGCCGCCCGTGACGCCGTAGGCTCCAGCAGGAACGACGAAAGTCACTCGTCCGTTTGGGTAGGCATCGACAAGCCGGTTCGTGACGGTTGCCGAGATGCTGGTCTGCGTTCCGTCGTTCGGTCTGTCGAAGGAGACGCTCAGCGGTGAAAGCGCCTCGCGGGCGAACGAGATCGGCGCTGTTTCGTGACCGTTGTAGGTACACGACTCGACTTGACCGTTTCGGAATCGGACGACGCGAAAACTCTCCGAGTTACTTTTCCCAATCCGTCGAGTCGGCGTCGAGCCAAGCTCCGCGACTTTCGAGCCAATGCCGTGCCCGTCATGAATCATGCTGATCTTGTGTCGATCGAGAAGATCGAGCGGAGCGTTCGACTCAAAAGCGTTGATCACTCGGATGGCCATGTTTGATCGGGACGCGAGAAGTGCGTCAGCTCGCGATTTATCGACGTGCCAGGGGTGACCGAAGTTCAGAATGCTGAGCTGCGATCCGAAGTCGACAGCGCCGACCGGGTCTCCGTACCACGCTTCGTGGCCAGGGAACTGGTGATTGCCAAAGTTGATAACATACGGCATGTCCAGCTTCGCCAGCGCCCCGGAAATGTAGGCCGGATTACAGGCCGTGCTGCACAGAACGGCGTCGGGGGCGAGCAGGTTGGCGATCGCCGCAAGACGCTCAAGATACTCCGCCTGGTTCTGCCCCGATGTGTCGAGATGTCCGAAAGTGACAAAAACCGGATCGTTTGGATACTCCCGTACAACATGCACGCTGCGGGGCGATCGACAGAACCCCGTGCGTCCGCCGCCGGTGGTCTGCACAGTCAGATCGTAGACACCCGGTGGCGTGTCGGGTGGCAAAGTCACATCGACTTCGCGGTCGTAGTAGTAGGCGGCGGTTTCGTTTTCTTTGAACGGGCAGACTCGCGAAATGACGGCCGGACCGACTCGACGGGAGATGTTCACTTCATCGATCGTCGTATTGAAGCCGAGAAACCGAGCAGGAAATGTCTCACCCACCTTGCGGATTGCCTGCTGGTTCAGCCGAGGAAATCGGAAACGCGATGTCACAGTCGAAGGGTCGCGTCGCAGATAAATCGCCGGCACTTCCGTCACGGTGCCCCGGCCAATGACGAATCTACCAAACCGGGCCGGCGACCAGCCAACCGCACGAATTTCCAAAGAGTAGTCGTCACCGGGTTCCAGGCCCGTCAGCGAGCACTGCCCCGTCAACCAGTTTCGGACCAGCGAATCTCGAACGACAACGTCTCCGCGGCGCACGATGGCGCGACAGTCGACCAGATGCGCATTTGCGTCACCGTTGACTCGGAACCGGAGCTCGCCGCGCGGCTCGTTCCACGCGAGGAATGACTCGATTCGACAGCCCACGCCGTCACCGTCCTGCCGATGCTCAACTCGAATCTGATGCGACCCAGGCGGCAGGCCCTCGGCCAGCACGACTTCCCGGGGGAGCGACCGTGGCGTGAGTTTCTGCGGCGAACCACCATCGACTGTCACGACAAGCGATCCCAGATTGGGCGAACCATAGGCCGGCACATTGTGCCCGCCCAACCGGACCGCGACGCCCGTTCCGTCGAACGCGTATTCCAGTGCGGCCCGGTCTTCGATTGTGGATGCCGCTCCGGCCGAAGCGAAGCGGAAGCGGGACTCGCCCCAGTTTCCCGTCTGCTTGACTTGTTGTTCGTCGAGCGCGGATACCGGCTCCGGCAGCAGAACGAGTCCTCGTTTCGGTTCAGGATGAGCCAGGTGAAGCGAACCGTGCCGGCGGCCTTCTTTCGTGCGAGGCCCTTTCGCCATGAGCAGTCGATCTTTCGAGACTCCGACGATTCCCAGTGAACAGTCCAGCTCGAACCGGCCGAGCGTGTGGAACTTCGCGTCTGTCTTCAGGAGAATCGCCGGTGAGCCATAACAGCCAAACCACCACGCGTCGTCGTGAAACGTCGCCGTCTGAATGCCGAGCCGCGTCCAGCCGCTACTGATGACGTGCCGTTTGATGAACTGAAATGTCTTGTCGTACTCGTAAACGTAATTCTCCTCGACACCGTCCGGCAGACCGCCGACGACGTAGAAGTGGTCGCCCATGACACCGATTCCGCCGGCCCCGTGAAACACTTCCTGAGTCTCGTGCTTCGCCAGAAACTTCAGCGACTCCGCGTCGTAGACGTAGACCCACGAGTCAGCGTTACCTTTCGGATCGTTGAAACTGCCGAGGTTGACGGCGACGAACAGCCTGCCGTCGTGAAAACAGAGATCGCCGTGATGACTGACGACGGGGACTTTTTTCTGGACTCGCCCCTTCCGATCGGTCTTCACGAGGTCAGTCGTGAACGACCAGTAAACCGCGTCGTTCTTGTTCGTGCACACGCCCTGCAGGTGGTTCTTGAAGTCACCCTCGCAGGTGACATTACCAAAGCGGCGAATCTCTGCAGCGCGACAGTGGAGAGCCACCAACAGGACGAGGGTCGTCAGAGCGAAGGTCAGTCTCGTTGTCATTTCGGGAATCCCATTCAATCGAGGGCGACGTCGAAAAATTCGCGGCGCGGCGTCCTGTAACACCAGCCGCTGTTTCGCAGCTCAAACAGCTATCTGGATATAGAACTCCGCGTCGATGTAAGCGCCATCTCCGCAGATCAGGGGCGCGAGAAGGCGTTACTCTGGACAACAAGCTGGATGTCAGGCGCACCAGCATTCGGGCTTTTGGTGATCGTCAGCAATTGTTTGACGCCTGTAATATCCAAGCGGGATTCATTCTCCGAATCTATACAAATTTGGGTTCTTCTCATGATTTAGTGGCTGGTATCGGGGTTGAGTTTTAGCTTTCCGCAGAAGAAGAGGATTCGTGTTCTGTAGTTGTCGAAGTTTCGAAAC
>JBLFXD010000525.1:0-5470 GCA_047611045.1 Planctomycetaceae bacterium
TCAAATCATGATTATGCGAAAACGACAACCACACCGGCCGGCCGTAATCCGGACAAATCCAAATTCGATGGCAGAATGCCGCCAGAAATCCCGACAGTTCTGATCGTTTCACTCGGGCCGGGATTGCCTGCAAAGGGCAGGTTGTATTTAATGAATCAACGTTTTCGCATGTGACCCCGCAAAACTGCGTTCCTGAAGGCCCTCCAAAACTCCCGCGAATCCCCTCGTGGTCCCACCCTGGTTTCTCTTCTCAAGTATCCGCGATCTCGGAACGTCCTCGCTGATACTTCTCCGGACCTGCCCAAAAGAGCCTCGTAGATGCGATACTTCCTGTTTCTGATCGCGGTCGGTCTAAGCGGTGCCTTCGGCTGGCATCTCTATGGCGAATCGCTCGTGTCGGTCGAATCTGAACCGAAAGAGAAGAAGGCAGACGTCGCCGCTGTGGATGTCGTGCGAGTTGTCAGACGACCGATTGCTGAACGAATTGAGCTTGTCGGCAGCCTCGAACCAGTTACGGCGGTCGAGATCCGTTCGCGACTGAGCGGTTATCTCGAGAGCGTTCCGTTCGACGTCGGAGACCGCGTTGAAAAAGGTCAGACAGTCATCGAGCTCGACGATGCGTCGACTCGCGAACTGGTCAGCAGGGCCACTGCCGCTGAGCAGGTGGCGGCCGCGCAGGTCAAAGCTCAGGTCGCGAGAGAGGGGCAGTCGCTGCGAGAAGTTGAGCGGCTGCGGGAACTGGCCGAATCCGGCGTCAGCACGAGTCAGCAGATCGAGGAAGCTGAATCCTCGCTGCTTGTTTCCAAGGCCGAAACAGAACTCGAACGCGCACGCCTTGCACAGGCAAAGGCCGATCTGGAGCGAGCCCGACTGGCGCTTGACGAGCTGCAGATTTCAACGCCGATCAGCGGCTACGTGGCCGAGCGGAGCGCGGATGTCGGCGACCTGGCTCGCGCAGAAGACGTGCTGATGAGAATCGTTGATCTCAGCTCAATCCGCACGGTCGTCAACGTCGTTGAGCGTGACTATGCGAAAATCAAGCTGGGCGAAACCGCAACGGTCAATGTCGACGGAATTCCGAATCGCCAGTTTACTGGTCGAATCGTGCGGCAGTCGCCGGTCCTTGATCCGACCACTCGGACTGCAAAAGTGATGATCGAAATTGCCAACGAAGACGCATTGCTTAAACCAGGTATGCACGGCCGAGTTGTCATCACCACTTCGCGAATCGCCGAGGCGCTGGCAGTTCCTGCGTCGGCTGTTCACGGCCCGGCAGGCGGCCGTTTTCTGTACACAGTCGACGAAGCCAGCAATGTCGCCATGAAGCAATCGGTGTCGGTCGGGTTTCGCGATGGAGAGCTGATTCAGGTGCTGACGGGTCTGAATGCAAATTCGCTTGTCGTGACACTTGGGGGCCGCCTCATTAAGAACGGAGCAACCGTTGACTTCGTTGAGCTTCCGGGCGAGCGACTTGCGTCTGAGTTTTCCGCAGATCGCAACGAACATGCGGGGTCTGCAGCCGAGTAAGTCCCTGAAGATGGGCGGCGTCGGAACTCGGCGTGATTTCGGGCGTCAGATAGTTACACTATCTCGCGACGAGATTCGAGTATTTCGCAATTCTTGATTTGGCAGTCGCCATTCGATCAATCGAAGTCTCGCTCATTCTCCCCCACAGCCCTTCGACTTTTACCAACTCTTCCTGCAACGCTCCCTTCGTGCTAATTCACAATTAGCAAATGGCAGCCGCGCGTTTTGAATCAACGCCCTCTTCCTCAACGGAGCAGATGACGTGTCGCGAACTCTTTTGATGTTGGCAGCTGCCGTCGGCCTTTTGAGCGGTCTGTTTTCGACCGACGCTTTGGACTCTGCATTCGCGCAGAAAAAGAAAGCTCCCGCTAAGAAAGCACCGTCAACCCGCCTGCCGACGCAAGCCCCGAAAACCGACGTGGAAGTGGCGCCGGTTTCGCCACGATTACAGGCGTCGGCGATCCGCTCGGCCAACCGAATCGACATGCTTGTCGAAGCGGACCTAAGAAAGCACAACCTGAAACCCAACGAGCCGTCAACTGACGAACAATTCGTCAAACGGATTTACCTCGACACGACCGGCACAATTCCAACCGCGACACGGGCGAAACTATTTCTGCGATCACGGTCAGCTTCCAAGCGGACCGCGTTGATCGATCGACTCCTCGGGCAGCCCGGCTACGGAAGCCAGATGTACAACTGGCTGGCCGATATCATGCGGCTTGTCGACCGCGTCGACGGCAACACTTACCTCAGACCGTACAGCGATTGGGTTAAACAAAATCAGCGAGACAACGTTCCGTGGGACAAGTTTGTGAACGCCCTGCTTTCATCCGAGGGCAAAGTTTGGAAAAACCCGGCCGTCGGTTTCGTCCTTCGCGATCCGGGCATGCCGCTCGACAATCTGAACAATGCCGTCCGCATGTTTATGGGCACTCGAATCGGCTGTGCTCAGTGTCACGATCATCCATTCGACCGCTGGACGCAGAAAGAGTTTTACCAGCTCGCCGCGTTCACTGGCGGAACGGAGTACCGACTCGCTCGGACAGACATGTCGAAGCTCAACAATGGAGTCATCGACAAGGCAGCTCCGGGCGGGAACCGGTCGATGGAAGCACGTCTGGGTCGCAGCATCGTCCGACTCAACCGGGCGGCCATCTGGAGCAACGACAAGAAGCAACTGAAGTTTCCGAAAGACTATCAGTACGACGATGCGAAACCGGGCGATTTGGCCAAGGCGACATTTCTGTTCGATTCGAAGAAGGCATCATTCACGCTTCCGCAGCGTCGACAGATTTTCGCCAACTGGGTGACCGACGAATCGAACGACCGTTTTGCTCTGACAATCGCAAACCGACTTTGGAAAAAGGCAATGGGCATCGGCCTCATCGAGCCTGTCGACGACCTGATGGATGACACAGAAGCATCCAATCCCGAGCTCATGGAATTCCTCGCGAGCGAAATCAAGCGATTGGATTTCGACCTGAAAGAATTCCAGCGGATTATCTACTACTCGAAAACGTACCAGCGACAGGTCACCTACGCGAACCTCGACCCTGAAAAGCAGTACCGTTTTCCCGGTCCGATTTTGCGACGCATGACAGCGGAACAGGTCTGGGATTCGCTGCTGACTCTGACGCTGGAAGATCCGGACGCGATTCTTCGACCAGACGATTCCGAGTACACATCGATCATCGACATCGACACGAAAACAACGGTGCAGCAGGTCATTCAAAAGGCAAAACAACTTGATGCTTACAACAAAGCTCAGCGCACTGCCCGGAACAAACGACTTTACAAAGGACAGGAACTTGTCCGAGCCTCCGAGTTGCCTCAGCCACTGCCCGAAGGCCACTTCGTTCGCCAGTTCGGTCAAAGCGACCGAGACATCATCAGCGACAGCCACACGGAAGGAACGGTTCCGCAGCTGCTGACAATGTTCAACGGGCCGGTGACTCACATGATGCTGGAGCGAGGCTCGGTCATCTACAAAGAAGTAACCGATCTGAAAGTGATCAACGATCAGCTCGACGTGATTTTCCTCAGCCTGCTCAACCGAATGCCGACCGAACGCGAAGTGGCTTCCGCCAAACGCGAAATCCGATCGGCAGGACCAGCGGGATACGGCAACGTCATCTGGGCGTTGCTTAACACTCGCGAGTTTCTGTTCATTCAATAGTCGTTACCGAAAACAGATTCGATTTACGGCCCATGAAGAACGCGGCCGAGCAACCACAACAAAACACTCGTCGACAAAAGGACGATCCATGTTCTCACTGAATACCTCGAAGCTTGATTCGCTTTCCCGCCGCCAACTAATGTCGGACGTTGCCCGTTATGCACTCGGAGTCAGCCTGCTTCCGGTCGGCATGGAATCGGCCCTGAACGCGGCCGAGAAGGCAAAGACCAGTGGCACACTACGAGCGGGCGGTAAGGCGAAGAAGGTAATCTACCTTTACATGTCCGGAGCAATGAGTCAGCTCGACACGTTCGATCCAAAACCGAAAAGCGATGTCCAGGGAGCCACTGGCGTCATCAAGACGAAGATTCCCGGCGTGCAATTAAGCGAGCACATGAAACAGCTCGCTCAGCTCTCGAACAAGGTGGCAGTCATTCGGTCAATGACGACCTCGACCGGTGCTCATGGTCCGGCGAAGTACCTGCTGAAAACCAGCTATCGACCGATCGCCACGACAAAGCATCCTGGCATCGGTTCGTGGATGCACAAAACGCTCGGCCGCATTCACAAAGAGCTTCCGGCCAGCGTCCAGATCGGCGGCGGACCGGGACCCGGATATCTGGGAGCCGAGTTCGCACCAGTGCCGCTGGGTGATCCGGCCCGGGGTCTACAGAACACGAAGTCTCCGAGCTACCTGACGAGCGAATCGTTCGACAAACGCATGAAACTTTCGAACGTCTTCGACTCGGACTTCCGCAAAAAGGCCAACGCCAGCAGCCAGGTGACGGGTTACGACGATCTTTACTCGGAAGCAATCGGCCTGCTGCGAAGCGACGACCTGAAGGCCTTCGACCTGACGAAAGAGTCGAAAGAAGCCAAAGAGGCTTACGGCGGAACGCGCTTTGGCAACGCAGCATTACTGGGGCGTCGACTGGTCGAAAGTGGCGTCCGCTTCGTCGAAATTTCATTCGGCAGCTGGGACCATCACTACCAACTCTTCGACAACCTGCCAGCAAAGGCGCAGGAACTCGACAAAGTTGTGGGCACACTCCTGAAAGATCTCGAAGGGCGAGGACTGCTCGACGAAACGCTCGTCGTCATTGGAACCGAATTCGGCCGCAAGCCGCAGCCCAATCAGAACAGTGGCCGAGATCATCATCCGGCAGCGTTCTCAACAGTGCTCGCGGGCGGCGGGATCAAGGGCGGTCAAGTTTACGGAGCAACCGACGACAAGGCATTCCACGTTGAAGACGATGCCGTCTCTGTTGAAGACTTCAACGCCACGATCGCACACGCGGTTGGAATCGTCCACAACAAGGAAATCCATTCCCCGGACGGTCGCCCGTTCACGCTGGGCAATGGCGGAAGTCCGATCGAGAAGCTCTTTTAAGAGCCATTCGAAGAAACTCAGTTAAACGAAAACGAGCCGGTGAGAAAATTTCTCAACCGGCTCGTTTGCCCTGCGGAAGCCATCATTTTCAAAGAAGAACTGATCCGGTCTGTGACCCGTTTTCTCCATCGAGATGAGACTTGCTACGCAGCAGCGACAGCATTGGCCCGCCGCGCCTTTCCACACTGAGTTAATTCCCTCAAATAGTGGCCTTGTCAATTTGAATATTCAACAACTTTCTTCAGAGCTGTTCGATTTCGTCAGTGAAGCTGCCGATCCAATGCCGTTGCCACTTTTCGGCATTGAGCCACCGCGTCTGCAAAGACTTGTGGAGTCAGAGATTGCGCTCCGTCGCTGAGTGCCTTGGACGGTTC
>JBLFXD010000526.1:0-5468 GCA_047611045.1 Planctomycetaceae bacterium
CGGTTCATACGGTCGAGACGAGGCCACCGGTCGAGGGTGTCTCTACGCAACCGAACGCTTTCTGGAGCGAGGAGTCATCCCCGAACTCGACTCTATTCGCGGTGCCAGTGTTGCAGTACAGGGATTCGGCAACGCCGGCTCAGTCGCCGCGCGACTGTTCGCTGAAGCTGGCGCTCGAATCATCGCCGTCAGCGATTCACAAGGCGGTATCTTTTCTGAACAGGGATTTGACGTCGAAGCGGCGTTGGCCTTCAAGAAGGAACACGGGACAGTCGTCGGACTCCCCGGCAGCCAGACGATCACAAACAGCGACCTGTTGGAGCTGAAATGCGATGTCTTGATTCCCGCTGCCCTTGAGAACCAGATTCGACGCGACAATGTCGACCGAATTCAGACGCGTCTGGTTGTTGAAGCCGCAAACGGTCCGACGACACCGGCTGCTGATCGAAACCTCACCGCCCGAGGAATTCCCGTCCTGCCGGACATCCTCGCCAATGCCGGAGGGGTCACGGTCAGCTATTTCGAGTGGGTTCAGAACATTGAGTATCAGCGATGGGAGCTGGAAGAAGTCAACGCAAAACTGCGGCAACGTATGCGTTCCGCCGTGGACTCGGTCGTCGATCGCTGGCAGCATTTTCAGGACGTACCCGACACAGACACGGAATCACCGGGTGAAAGCGTCGTCGCACCAAATGAGACGATCGTCGATCTGCGAACGACTGCGTTGGTTCTTGCCATCGAACGAGTGTCACGCGTCACGCTGGAACGTGGCATCTGGCCATAAGGCCTGCGAGTCACCAGGTCGACACGACGCACGAGCCAGATCATGACGGTGAAGTTGACTGCTCGCGGATGGCAGGCGGTACACTTCACGAGCCTCGGACTTCGTCCGGCTGTATTTTGAATCGCTCCAGCATGCGGTACAGCTTGCGGCGATGGATGCCCAGGGCTCGCGCGGCCTGGGCCTTGTTTCCCTGGTTGTCGCCAAGAATACGGACGACGTGAGCTCGCTCCAGATCTTCCAGCCGAGCACTCGGTGGACCTGCGGACGACGCGATCGACGGCGATCCGACTGCACTTTCTGACGCCGAGGACCGAGCGTTGACCACTTCCTGCGGCAGATCGTCGATCACGATCTCTCCGTCGTCGGCCAGAATCTGCGATCTTTCCAGGACATTGATTAACTGACGAATATTCCCCGGCCAGTCGTACCGCAGCAGACAATCGCGGGATTCTTCATCAAGCGTCCAGTCACTGCCGAGAATGTGATTGATCAAAAGTTCGACATCACCTTCGCGATCTTTCAATGACGGTAGCTCAATCGTCAGAACATTGATGCGATAGTAGAGGTCCTCGCGAAAGTTGCCTTCTTCGACCTCGAACGTCAGGTCGCGATTTGTGGCCGCCACGATCCGAACATCGACGTGGCGTTCTTTGTGAGAACCGACCCGTCGCATCGAGCCATCCTCCAGCACTCTGAGGAGTTTCGGCTGCAGGGAAAGTGGCAGTTCACCGATTTCGTCGATGAACAGCGTCCCGCCATCAGCGACTTCAAACAGGCCGGGATTCGTGCCGGTCGCGCCAGTGAACGATCCCTTTTCGTGGCCGAACAACTCACTCTCGACAAGCTGTTCCGGCAGAGCGGCACAATTGATCGTGACGAACGGTTTGTCGGCACGCAGGCTGTTTGAAAGGATGGCTTTCGCGACAAGCTCTTTGCCTGTTCCGCTTTCACCCTGAATCAGGATGGCTTTGTCCGACGGTCCGGCACGCTCGATGAGCCGGAAGACCTGCCGCATCTGTGGAGACTCGCCGATCATCTTCGGGCCGGACGGCCGCGTGCGACGAACGACTTCCTTCAGTTGCTGGTTCTCCTTACGCAACTGGCCATATTCAAACGCCATGCGGCAGCGTTCTTCGAGTTCGGGTAACGGAAACGGCTTGCACAGATAGTCCTGAGCTCCCAGCTTCATCGCCTGGACGGCTGACTCGACGGTCGCCTGCCCAGTGAGAATGATCACTTGAGCTTCGACTCCTTCGCTGCGAAAACGATCGAGCACTTCCAGCCCGGACAATCCTGGCATGGTCATGTCGAGCACCACGACATCGAAATGCCTCTTCGAGCATGCGTGAAGAGCTTCATGGCCGTTCGAAGCCTGCGCGACGTCATGCCCTTTGCGAGCCATCCACTCAGCACACGTCTCCCGAAACTCCTGCTCATCTTCAACAAGCAGCAGGGACATCGGCTTTCCGTCAGTCATCGCTCAGCTCTCCACGCCAACCACTTCCGCCAACAGTCTCCACCGACCGTGCGACAGTCAGTGTGCGGCGGAAAGCGCTGATGTGCAAATCAGCACGGGTCGTTGGATCGGGCGGCCACGTGTCAGTCAGTGGAAACGCTCGGCTTGTGAAGAGCCTTCAGCAGCCATCGGATGAGGATGGGAGAGCTGCCCCCCCCCATTTATTTATACTCCGAACGGGCATTGATGAGGTGTTTGGCCGTAGATAGTACGGTTGCAGGGTGGCATCTCATCAAAACCGGCTCTCGCTAAAAGATGTCTTGAAAAAGTTTTTAACGCAGAGATCGCAAAGGAAAAAAGCCGCAGAGGGCAGAGAGACCTCTCTCCTTTTACTCAACGAGACCTCTGCGTTCAAAATCGTGGCACATGAGTTTTGAAAGATTCTGGTCGCGACCTTGAGTGAGACGTTTCACGAGGGTGGCTCCGCAAATGTCTCATTCGGGACTCCGTGAGGAAAATAAGAACGGGCCGAAGTTCGGAAAACGCCGACGGCAAAGTATTCACGATTCGACGCCATGACGACGACGCACCGCGAAAGGCCAGTTACACGTCCATGCTGCCACGAAACCAACTGTCGCAACTTCTGGTCTCGCTCCAGTTTCTCCTGGCGGCGTTCATCGTGCTGACTGTCGACGTGTCGACAATCCCAGCAATAGCCGGTGTCGTGTCCAGTGGAGGCATTCTGTTGTGGGGCTGGGCCATCTTCACAATGAAGCTGGGGCGGATCTCCGTTCGACCGGATGTTTCGGCCAATGCGCAGCTACTCACACGCGGGCCGTTCAGGTTGATTCGACACCCGATGTATGCGGGGCTCGCTCTCTTCCTGCTGGGCTGCGAGTTTTCGCCGTTTCTCTGGTGGCGAATGGCAGCCTGGCTGGCGTTGGTCGTCGTCCTGGCCTCCAAGGCGAAGATCGAAGAGCTGCTTCTGCTGACGCAGTTTGCCGAGTACGCCGAGTATCAAAGCGGAACGAAACGGTTTGTTCCATTTCTGTTCTGAACCGACGCGGCGGCAGCTTCGCTCACAGAAGCTCGACATCGCTCCGTTGAGTCGCAACGCGGAATTCACGTCCACAAGCCGCACGGGCGGGCGACGTGCCACATGGTCATCGACGTTTCCAATAGCGAACGAAACATCATGCGAAAGAATCCAGGGCGTCCAGTTAGATCGCAATGCCCTTCAGCAGGATCCCAATCACGTAAGCGAGGAACGCTGCAGCGCCTCCGACCCCAAGAGTCTCAAGGCCGGCCCAACCCCAGTGCTGGTCAACGAATCGCGATTTCATTGTTCCAATCAGAAAGAACGCGACGCCGGTGAGTAGGGCGCTGGGTAGATATGGTGTTCCGGAAAACGCATCAAAGTAGAACGCGATGAACGGCAGCAGAGGCAGCAGCCCCGCTAGCAGAAATGCAACGAACGTTACAACAGCCGCCTTCATTGGCTGAGCACGACCGAGACTCAAACCATGCTCATCGGTAAGCATCGTCTGCACCCATAACTGGCGGTCCGCTGTGATGACCTCAACGACTCGTTCAAGATCGCTTCCGCTGAAACCCTTCGCAGCAAAAATCTGACGGATCTCTTCCCGTTCTCCATCCGGGTTTCGATCGATGTGTTGCTCTTCCATCTGTTGGGTCCGTTCAAGAACCTGCTGCTCGGTCCGAGTCCCAAGGAAGTTGCCGGCAGCCATACTGAATCCATCGCCGACCAGATTCGCAGTTCCCAGTATGAGGACGATGCTGACATCGAGATCCGCCCCCGCAACACCCGACACAACGGCGAATGTCGTAACCGTGCCGTCGATCGCGCCATAAACGAAGTCACGCAGATAGCTGTGGTGATATGGAGCCGCGAGCCGCTCGCGAATCTCGTCGGGCCGGTGTCCATGTTCGAGCGACTGTTCGTTGTCCGTAGGAGTATTCATGCGGTCCGATCCGTTATATGTCTGTCTGGCTGAGATGTTGAAATCGTCAGTTTAACGGCTCTGCTTTCTTCACACGGTTTTCCGGCCAGCCTCCACGCCGTCGCGTGCCGAGTTCGTTGCCGTTGCGCGATTCTCACTTCCTCTCACACGTTTCCTTCACCTGATTCCATGGCATCTTAGCAATCAGCATGCCCATGGCGCAGGTGGCTGAACCGCCCTGCGACGATCTGAGTCAGAACGGGAAGTCGCCTTCGTAACCTTCGAGCATGGTCTGAACTGCGAGGTCAATCGCCGCGGCCCACGTGTTCGCAAGGTCTTCGGACCAGTCGGCACCGTGCCAGTTGCTGAGTGTCTCAATCAGGCAGTCTCGGAATCGCGGAAACAGCTCACGCGGAATTCCCCATTCCCCATTCCCGATGTCGGTCGCCGAGCACGTGCAGGTAATGCTGAATCGACGGAAAATCGCCTTTCGAGTGAGCCTCGACGACAATCAACCCCATCGTCAACATCAACGCCTGCCGCTTCAGATCAACCCCTTCGAAAAGCCTGACCGCCTCGGGAACATCCTTGAGGAAACGATCGTAGAACGCTCGAACGACCGGCTCTTTCTGCGACAGAAGTTCAGCCAGGCTCTCTTCGAGTGTCATGTTTTCGCCTCGAATCCAGCCAGTTAATTTCCCTCTTTGAAATCTCATTAACCGGCGAGTTCAACCACGACTGGTCAGTGCTTGAGCGCCCGCACCGGTTAGCTCGGGAATCGGCTGTCCGCCATTGGCCAGCTTCATCGGACGACCTCGTTTCGAGGTATGCACGATCGTTGTCGGAATTCCCATGGCATGAGCAACGGTCGCCCAAATGTCGCCAGGGAGGTAACTCTTACTGAGGATCGACGTTCCGTCTGCGTCTGTTTCTCCGACGGCGACGCCACCATTCAAGCCTCCTCCGCCAACCATGACCGACCACGCTCGCGCCCAGTGGTCACGTCCGACGTTGCCGTTAATTCGAGGCGTTCGCGCGAACTCGCCCATCCAGACAAGCACCGTATCGTCCAATAATCCACGCTGCTTCAGGTCTGCGGTGAGAGTCGCAATGCCGCGATCGAGAACGGGCAGTTGAGTATTGCGAAGCGTGTCAAAAACGTTGGCGTGCAGGTCCCAGCCGCCCATGTTGACTTCGACGAATGGCACACCCGTTTCGACAAGCCGCCGAGCCATCAGCAGGCTGCGACCGAAGTTGTTGTCGCCGT
>JBLFXD010000527.1:0-5441 GCA_047611045.1 Planctomycetaceae bacterium
AGGTTCGTCAGCCACGAAAACGTCTCGCGCAGAACACGTCGACAATCCGCCTGTCGAGGCGCATCAGCGTTCTGCCAGGTATGAATTGATTGGGAGGGGAAAGGGTTAGCCGGAGATGGCCAGGGGAGGCGAGGCTGCCGTCTTGCCGGAGCGTCGAATGACGTCGCAGGTCAAAACTTGAGCCGAATTATGGGATGTGGCCTGACTTCTTAACTCTCTTTCGCAATTTCTGTCAACAGGGGTTCCCGCGTCGGGGGTTCCCCTCCACGCATCCGTGAACAGAATCTGGCAGAACTTGCAGCGGTGTGACTTCAGATCTGATCAGCAATCCCGCAATCATTGTTGACCGCCCGGCGGACCACTGAGAAGATTCTGTGGTCGATTCTTCCACGCGTCTTCAAAAGGAACTCTGACCATGAGACACCTCGTCATCGCCCTGCTGACAATTTCGATCGCGAGCCTGAGTCAGTTTGCCTCGGCCGATCAGATCACCGGTGAGTATCTCGAAGCCCGCACCTGCAACGTTTACACCGGCCCGTGCTTCGCCAATGCCGAAATGAGCCTCTCCGGCAAAGAAGCATTGATGGCCTGGAAGGTCGACAAGGGAACGTGGAACGACGTCAAACTGGACGGTCTGGGAGCAGCGTTGATCCTGCACGCTCAGGGCACGCTCGGCTACGACGGCGTCTTCCCCATGCAGGCCGGCAAAGTGAAGTCCGTGCTCCTGGTCGATGAAAATGCTTCAGAAGAACAGCACGCCGCACTGGTCGCCTTCGTCAAGAGCTCAACGAAAGACCTGTCGAAGAACGTCGTGAATGTTAAGCGAGTCCCGTTCGAGCTGAAGAACGACCACATCGACAATGTCGGCGTCTTCAAGGCTGGCGGTCTCGCGGAAATCAAAACCCGCAAACTGAAAGACAGCGACTGCGTCTGCACCAACGAAACCGTCTTCTACCAGCCGCTGACGAAGATCGACAACGCCAGCCCGGCCTACTCGCTGAAGCTGTCATGGCAGGGCGAAAAGCTCGGCACACGATTCATCAACCGAGGAATCCGCAGCGCGTTTCTGGGGACGTTCCGTAAGTAGTCTTAAGTTTTGCCGGTTTCATTCCGGCAAGCTTCGCTTTGAAGAACAAATCGCAGAGATCACAGAGTCTTTCGCAGAGGACGCGGAGAGCCAATCGAAACTCTCCGCGTCCTCTGCGTTTTTTGACCTCAACGTCCTCTGCGATTTTTTCGTCTGACTGAGCGGAACCATCGATGAAGACCATCCGAGACCTGAAGGTCGAACATTCTCAGAACGGCCGCGTTGAGTGGATCGGCCTGTGCACCGCTCGGCGAGGGGTTGTCGAAATTATCGCGGAAGCGAAAGTCGAAGTCGGCTCGGGACTGGTCGGAGACCATCACGCGACCAGCGGAAAGTCGGAACGCCAGGTAACGATGATCCAGCACGAGCACCTGCCCGTCGTTGCCGCGATGCTGAACCGTGACGAAGTTCGCCCGGAAGAAGTTCGACGAAATCTGGTTGTGTCAGGAATCAACCTGATCGCTTTGAAGAATCAGTCGTTCCGCATCGGCGACGCCGTTCTGGAAGGATCCGGCCCGTGCGTGCCATGTTCCAGAATGACTGAAGTTCTCGGACCGGGCGGCTACAACGCGATGCGCGGACACGGCGGAATCACCGTGCGAGTGTTACAGGCCGGAACGATCCGAGTCGGTGACGAAGTGGTCCCGGTGTCCGAACTGACTAACGACGGCGAACCGATTGAGGACAACGATCAGGCGTCTCGACAGCAGAAACTGTTTTCTTAAGTAACCGGGAAACGGGCCAGTGAGCGACTCTTCGTCATCGAAGAAAAAGAACACTTACATCGCCGCGTACTGCAAAGTCTGCAATACGCGAGTGACGCCGAAGGCAAAGTTCGCTGGTCGCCGCATCAAATGCCCGGACTGCTTCACGTCGATCCAAATCCCAACTCTCGAGGAACACCGCGCGCAGCTGAAAGCAGCAAAACTCCGCGAGCCGAACCAGCCAGAGAAACACGAGCCCTACGGACTTAACGCTCCGATCGAAGCCCCGGAACTCCCACCGGTCAGAATTTTCGACGAGCAGGCGAAGATCCGGAATGTTCGCAAACGGCCGAAACCACCAAAGCGTCCGTTCCTGTCGAAGGTCTTTCAGTTTCCGTGGAGCGATGGTGAAACGCTGGCACGCTGGGGCATGATTTCCGGTGGGCTGAGCCTCGCGGGGTTCTTCGGAGCGCTGATCCTCATGCTGGTTTCCCAAGGCGGACTCGGCGGAGCGATTCCAGGTTTGTTTCTGGTCACGGCGCAAATGGTCGTCCTGACGTGGACGCTTTCTTACACGTCCTCATGCGCTTTCACGATCACTCAGGACACCGGCGCGGGGCTCAACAAGGTCGAAGGCTGGCCGGAAGGCGGCGTCCAGCAATGGTTATCCGACCTGGTCGCGGTTGTTTACGTCTTCCTGGCGTCAGGCTTCGTCAGCTTACTGATTGCATACCCGTTTCAATCGATCACCGGAATGATTGGTCCGCCGACGTTGATCATTCAAGCAATTCTGTTCCCGCCAGCGCTCCTCTCGGCACTCGACGCCGATTCGATCTTTGTGCCGTATTCAGCGATGACGCTTCGCAGTCTCCGTAGGATTCCCGGAAAGTGGCTGCAAATGCTCGCCCTGTCGTCGTGCGTCTGGCTGGCTGCGGCGGGACTACTGGCTCCGATGATGCTGTTCTCCCCGATGCTGGCCGGACTCGCGGTTGGCCCGATCATCACCACGGCAATCTTCATTTCGGCACGACTGATCGGCCGCCAGGCATGGCTGATCGGAGAAGATGCTTCGAGGGTTGACCCGGTTGATGACGACGACTGATCTCGCCGAGTCGGACCCAAGCCCGGAGTCAGTCAGATTCGTGGGCCGCCAATCCTCAACCGGACTGTGTGAACGGCACGAAACGCGTCACTCTTTCGGCAGCACGGTCAGATAGATCGGATTCGATGCGTAGTTCGTCGTGATCGAAAACGTGATCGACACACGAGCCAGCACCGCGATCGGAAGTTTCTCGACTGTCAGAGCTTTGTCACTGGCTTCAAGGATGACGGTTCCTTCCAGAACCTTTCCGGCGAGACGCAGTTTGCTGGCCTTTCCAACAGTAACGCCAGGCGGAAGTTGCTCGCCAAACTTCGAGGAGAAATAGTCAAAGCTCATCGCCAGCGTGACGGGATCGGCAAATCCATCCTGTCGTTCGATGCGAACTTTCAGTTCCTGCTTCTCGCCCGGCTTCAGAGTGATTTCGCCCGGCTCCGCTTCAACCTTCAACAGGTCAAGCGGTTTGGTAACTCCAACAATTTGCGTACTGATCGGCCATCGAGCTTGCCCGCCGCCGCTGCTTTGCTGCTCACAGGTCACTCGACCGCGTCGCAAAACTTCTCGTTCGCTGCCGTCCGCGTCGGCGATCGTCGCGCGGCCTGAAACGCGAACGAGCGACGCGTTGATCTTCGCGGCGGACGCACACTTCAGAATGATCCCTCCGTGTATCATGCCCTCGGGAATGGTCAGCGGCTCAGCCGTGACGCCTTCCGGTAAGCCCTCGACAATGATCTCGACCGGGCCTTTGAACGCGTTGATTCGGGTCAGCTTGGCGAACCACATCATGTTGGTGCCGGGCGCGAGCTGAGCGTAGTAGTACTCGCCGCTGAGTTCGAAGTCCGGGCCGGAGCGTTCGGCAGCAAGGTGATAAAGGAACCGCTCACCACCGCGCCCATGCAGGTCTCTGATCGAAAGAAAGAATTGCCCATCGGCAGCAGCATTCCAGTAGAACTTCGAATCTTTGCTCTGGAGATAGTCGTCGGACTCCTTCTGAAGTTTGCCCTTCGCATCGTAAACTTCCAGCACGCAGTCGAGTGGCAGGCCGATTCGCTGAGCCGTCACTTCAAACAGAAATGCGTCGCCCTTCTTTGCATCGAATGAGTAATAGTGAGTGCCGTCGTCTTCCGGAAACCGCCCATTAACGCCAACCGGAAACGTCAGCGGCAACGCCGATTCCATCGAGACATTCTTTCCGTCAGCGACGATCTGCGGATGTTCGCTGACGATGATCGAAACCAGATTCGTCTCGCCGGCTCCCGTCTGAAGCCGTTGCCTGCTGATGCCCGACGCAGCGTCTGTTGTTCCGTGAATGTCGACGTCACTTGACTCGCCAAGAGCATGCCCGATCGCGATCGCGGCTGTTGTTTCCCCGGACTGAACGCTCAACGGAAACGTTGCGTGAGCGTACGGACGGCTCGCCAGCTCGACGCAGTAGGCATAACGACCGCTCCCCGCGTAACGAGCGTCACGAATCTCCAGGCTGTACGTGCCATCTTCGGGCAACGTCGCGGCGATAAATGAATCGCCTCCGAAGAAGTTGTCGTTCTGGGCGACAACCTGCCCGTTGGGACCGTACAGCGTCATCAGCCCGTCCATCAGATAAATCAGCGGACCTCGCACAACCATGCCATGAATTCCGGCGGTGGCTCGCTGAGCAAACAATTCGGCGGTGATCTCCTGCCCGGCCTTTCCTTCGAAGGAGTAAAAGTCAACGTCCTCCGCTCGTTCGACTCGGCCGCAGATGGCGACCGGCAAAGAGACTGAGACAGCCTGGTCGCGCGCGTTGTTGACTTTCTTCTCGTCTTCACGGATCACCGGATAATCAGTGACCATCAGATGCGAAACACTCGACACCGCCTGATCGGTTGCAACACGAAGTTCTCGAATGCCGGGCTCGGCGTCGGCAGAAACGACGACGTCAAACGTGAACGGCGTCCCGTCGGAACCTCGACCTTTGCGAGGTGCTTCTTTCGGTGCTTTCTCGGCAAACGTCATCGTCACGCCCGGCTGATCGAAGAACACCGCATGAGTTCCGTCGAGCGTAAAGTTCGAACGCAAATTGACCTGCTGACTGACTCCACGCTGGACTGCGATCGGTTCAACGATCGTCAACTGCCGAAATCCAATCTTCGTCTCAGCATGAACCCGCGACAGTACAACTTGTGACACGACGACGAGGATCAGAAAGAGAACGTTTACAGGCGACAGTTTCATGGCTTGCTCATGGCAGGGTCGGAGTGTGTGGGTACGACCGCGAGTCGGTACTGCGGGGAACAGTTAAACGATGCGCTGATTCAAAGATTTGGGCAAGTAACCCGCTGACGTAATTTCAGAGCAGTCTCCAAACATTCTTGCCGATCCCCTCGTGCCGACGTCAGGCAGTCGCCGGAAAGCATCGAATGAAAGTAGACTGGTGGCTGAGATCTCCTGACTTCTGAAAGCCCGTGACGCGAACGGCGAAAAGATCATCCTGGCTCGTGACAACCGCAACGAGCACGCCAATCGAGGTTTGCACGAAACGTTCGAGCCAGCGACGAAGTGGTGTGTTGAC
>JBLFXD010000528.1:0-5420 GCA_047611045.1 Planctomycetaceae bacterium
AAGTCAGCAGGACTCCGCCACGCTGACGGTCGAGCGTGATCTTCTCGACATCGCCGATCGGAATTCCGTTGAGCCTGACGGGGGACCCTTCGAGCACTCCGGGCGCGGAGTCAAAGTGGATCAACACCTGGTACTGCTTTTCCAACAGCGAGCGAAACTGGCCGAACTGGAAGACCAGCGTCGCCATAATGCCCATTGCACAGATCGCAAACAGTCCGACTCGAAATTGAAGCTGTCGTTCAGTCATTTGCTTTTACGTTTTGATTTTGAGGACCACGAAAGACACTAAAAACACGAAAGAAAATTCATGTGGAAATGGAATTTAGATTGGCTTTAAAGCCAGTTTTTGTTTTCGGGTCGTTCGAGTAATTCCTGGTTGTGCTCTTCGAGATAAACTCGTTGGTTAGCTGTTAAAGGAGGGCGAGTTCCTGCATTCGTTCTCCGGCTTCTCCGTAGACGAATTGCGAGACTCTTGGGTCGTCGGACGAGAAGGCTTCTTCAGGTGTGCCTTCAAATACGATTTGCGATTCGCCGGGCTCAAGGCGACCGAGCGGGTAAAACATGATGACTCGGTCAGCGACTTTGCGGACGGTCGACATTTCGTGGGTGACGATGACGCTGGTGACTGGTCGTCGGTTTCTGGTCTTCAGGATGAGCGTGTTGATCACGTCGATCATGATCGGGTCGAGGCCGGTTGTTGGTTCGTCGTACAGGATGATGTCCGGCATGAGTGCCAGGGTTCTGGCCAGGCCGACACGCTTTCGCATTCCGCCGGAAAGCTGAGAAGGCATTTTGTTTGCGCTCGACGGAGACATCCCGACATCTTTGAGACGCTCCGCGACAATCTCTTCGAGGAAGCTGTCGGACATCTTTGTGTTCTGACGCAGCCCGAAGGCGATGTTCTCAAACACGCTGAGACTGTCGAACAGGGCAGCTCCCTGAAACAGGTATCCGAATCTCAATCGATCGCGAACGAGTTCTTCGTCGGTGCGATCGTTGATCGAAATGTTGTTCCAAAGAACTTCGCCAGAAGTGGGCTCCATCAAGCTCGCCATGATTTTCATCGTGACGCTCTTGCCGCAGCCGCTTTCTCCGATCAGGCAAACAGTTTCGCCAGCTCGGACGTCCATCGACACGTTTCGCAAGACTTCCTGAGTGCCGAAGCTTCGTGAGATCCCGCGCAGCTCGATGATCGATCGACCGGATTCTTCTCCGGTGAAGGGATCGCTGAACGGGTCTCGTGAGGGCATGATGAATTGTCTTTATGTTTTGTTGGTATGCCGGCGCTGCGCTTGTCATACCCTACGGTGGTGTGTGAATGATCTTTTCAGACGAAGGACGACGGGCCGGGCCAGAGGGTCCAGTAGATCTCGTTCAGGAACATTCCCAGGAAGAAATCGACGATCAGGATGACGATAAAAGACAGCACGAATGAGCTGGTCGCCGCCTGTCCGACTCCTTCGGCTCCAGAGCCGCAGTTGAATCCTCGATGGCAGGCGATCAGTGCGATGGCCGCTCCGAAGAACATGCTTTTGAGGATGCCCGCGAATACGTCCCAGGCAGCGACGTATTCGGTCGAGTAATGCCAGTAGTACGTTGAGTCGACGCCGAGCACCTGCGTGCTGAACATCCAGCCGCCCGCCACTCCGATGGCGTCGGCCATGGCGGTCAGCAGCGGAATCAGCAGGAAGCACGACAGGAATCGAGGGACGACGAGGTATTGAATTGGGTTGGCACCGAGGGCTCGGAGGGCGTCGATTTGCTCGGTGACCCGCATTGTTCCCAGTTCGGCCGCCATCGCGCTGCCGACTCGGCCGGCAAGCATCGTCGCCGCCAGCACTGGTCCCAGTTCAGCGACAAGGGCCATGTTAATGACCGCTCCCATGCGAGTTTCCATCCGCATCAGATGGAACTGCTGATAGCCCTGCACGGCGAGCACCATGCCGATAAACATCCCCGTAATCATCACGACGGGGATGCTGCGGACGCCGACTTCGTACATCGACTCGACGACGACCGTGCTGCGCGGAAGGCCGCGGAAGAGCCACCGGAGCATTGATGACGCAAAAAGAGCGAGATCGCCGACAGCCTGGACGAACTCGATAACGAGCTGTCCAAACGTGTGAACAATCGACGGTTTACGTTGAGCGGGAACTGACGACATGACGTCCGTGTCGGGGTGTTGGGAGGTTCAGACAGATTCTGCCGGCGCGCATTCCTTGTGAGGCAGTGGGCGGAAGGTTAGCCAATTTCTGCAAATCGGGGGGAGACCAGATTCCGGCTCCGCCGCAGCCGCTGAGTCGATAACTTAGTCAGTCGGTCAGCAGATTGTTGATCATCATGATGGCCGCAGGGCCGACGATGACGACGAACACTCCGGGAAAGATGAAGATGACCAGTGGGAAGATCATTTTTACAGACGTCTTCTGAGCCTGCTCTTCAGCCATCTGCCGCCGCTTGACTCGCATCGTGTCGGACTGAACCCGCAGTGCCTGAGCGATCGACGAGCCGAACTTCTCGGCCTGAATCAAAATCGCGGCGAGTGCTCTCATGTCGTCAACGCCTGATCGAATCCCCAGATCGCGGAGCACCTGCTTCTTTGGAATCCCCATTTGCAACTGCATGTTACACATAGCGAATTCGTAGCTGGCGTCTGGCGCGGAATCTTCCAGCTCCTCCGCAACGCGACGCATGGCAGCGTCAAGCCCCAGACCGGCTTCAACACACACAACGAGAAGGTCGAGGAGGTCGGGCAGCGCGAGGAAGATACGCTCAATCCGGCTCCTGCGAACAATCCACAACCAGATCGCAGGAGCGTAGAGACCGACGGCTGCGGTAATCGCGAGGGCCGTCATGCCCTGCATGTTCGCGCCCCAGCGAAAGTAACCCAGGGCTCCTCCTGCAAGGGCGCAGACAATTCCCAATGCGGCGCGCGCTCCCGAGTACATCTGCGGTGCGTTTGGCGAGTTGAATCCGGCGTTCGCGAGTTTAAGTTTTAACTGGCTCTGCTCGAGTTCGGATTTAGGCTCGAACGCCTTTGACAATTTCGGAGCGGCCTTCTCCAGCATCGTCATCGAAATTGGATCGTCGACCAGGTCCGTTGATTTGCTGTTGGGATCCTTCAGCTTGTCCAGCCGCTCCGAAGCGCGAGATGAATCGCCCGAGAACATCGTGAACATCGCCCACAGCATGACTGTGACGGCACCAAAGACAGCGAATTGTCCAAGAACGGCATAATCCATGACGGGAGTCCAGTGTCGATAGAGGCGATAACTTTACGTGAGTGGCAGCAGGCGAATCGTGGCGGCCAAAGTCAGACTTTGATCGCGATAATTTTCTTAATGACGAACGCTCCAAGAATCTGCATCACGATCGCGTAGAACAGCATCTGCTTGCCGAGTTCTTCCTGGAAGAGCAGCATCACATATTCAGGATTCAGGTAGTAAAGCGTGAGGAACAGCCCGATCGGCAGAGCCTGCAGCACGATACCGCTCATACGACCTTCACCGGTCAAGGCCATGACCTGGCCCATGATTTTGAATCGTTCACGAATGATGTATCCGATCTTGTCGAGGATTTCGGAGAGGTCGCCACCCGCTTGTTTCTGAATCGCGACTGCGGTCACAAAGAATTTCAAGTCCATGTTCGGCATGCGCTTCATCATGTTCTTCAGAGCGACTTCGATCGGGATCCCCAGATTCTGCTCTTCGTAAGCAAGCATGAATTCGGTCGCGATCGGTGACGGCATTTCCTCGACGACCACGGCGATGCCCTGGTTGAGCGAGTGTCCAGAACGCAGAGCACGAGCGATCAACTCCATCGCGTCGGGCAGCTGTTTAGCGAACCGTTTGAATCGACCTCGACGACGCATCCAGAGCCAGGTCAGTGGGAAGAGTGAAAACGCGATCGCAAATACCGGCCACAAAGGCATCGGCGCGCGGCTTGCCCAACCGACTCCAGTACCCAGAAACAGGCACAGGAAGCTCATCAGGAAAAACATGTCGGGCTTGATCGGGGAGTCTGCTTGTTCGAAGAACAAGCCGATGTTGCCGACCCCTTCGAACATCTTTCCGAAAAATTTGGTGATACCGCCTCCGGCACCGACCATGTCTTCCTTCATGATGCCCTGGTCTTCGGCTCGCGCTGACTTCTTGCCGGTCAGGATCTCGAGTCGATCCTCCGTCGTGGACGCGCTGGCGTCGTACAACAGGAAGAAGATCGCGCCGACCAGAATGGTGACGGCGGCAAAAATGCCAAACATGATCAGGTAGCCGGTCATTCCATCTCACCTTGTCCACCGCAGAGCTGACTCCGCGAAGAAAAGAGACGCACACAACGAGCTTGGTGCCACTGCACAAAACTCGTCATGAGGAGTGTTTCGAAACTTGTCGTTATTACTGAGACGCCAAAGTCGTCGCCGGATCAGCTCAACTGCCGAGCGTTGAAAAGGTTTGCCGGCAACCGAACGCCTGACGATTCGAGTTTCTGCATGAATCCGGGACGAACGCCCGATGCAGAAAAGTGGCCGCAAGCGCGACCATCGTCGTCGACGCCTTCGACATTGAAATTGAAGATGTCCTGCATGATGACGGTGTCGCCTTCCATGCCGAGCACCTCAGTGATGTGTGTGACTTTTCGAGGACCACCCTGCAGACGGTTCACCTGGATGATCAGGTCAACCGCCGATGCAAATTGAGTTCGCAGAGCTCGAAGAGGAAGATCCACGCCACCCATCGTGATCATTGTTTCGAGTCGCGAA
Source organism: Planctomycetaceae bacterium (assembly GCA_047611045.1). Lineage (GTDB taxonomy): Bacteria > Planctomycetota > Planctomycetia > Planctomycetales > Planctomycetaceae > JABMPE01. The sequence continues at coordinate 4,760 of JBLFXD010000528.1, forward strand.
ACGGCGTCGCGCGGAGTGTTCGCGTGGATGGTCGTCAGCGAACCTTCATGGCCCGTGTTCATCGCCTGGAGCATGTCGAGTGCTTCGCCGCCTCGACATTCCCCGATGATGATCCGGTCAGGTCGCATTCGCAGTGCGTTCTTCACGAGATCCGTCGCCCCGATGCGTCCCTTGCCTTCGATGTTCGGCGGGCGGGTTTCCAGACGCAGCACGTGTTCCTGCTGAAGCTGAAGTTCGGCCGCATCTTCGATCGTGATGACACGCTGGTCGTTCGGAATGAAGCTCGACAGTGTGTTAAGCAATGTCGTTTTACCGGAACCCGTACCGCCGCTGATGATGCAGTTCAGGCGTGCTTTGATGATCCCTTCCAGGACCATGACCATCTCGGGCGTGAACGCTCCGAAACGAAGCAGATCTTCCAGCGTCAATGGGTTAGAGCCGAATTTTCGAATCGTCAGTGACGGACCATCCAGAGCCAGCGGCGGGACGATCGCATTCAGTCGCGAACCGTCCGGAAGTCGAGCGTCGACCATCGGCGACGTTTCATCGACTCGTCGGCCGACCTTCGACACGATGCGGTCGAGAATCTGCAACAAGTGGTCGTTGTCACGGAAGGTGACTTTGCTCCGTTGAATCCGGCCGTCCTTTTCCACGAAAACGT
>JBLFXD010000529.1:0-5414 GCA_047611045.1 Planctomycetaceae bacterium
TGTTGTGTTTATTTTTCACCGCCGCCCCCACAAATTGATAGTTAATTCCAGGACGATCCTTAACCAATCGGTCATCAGAATCGGCGACAACATCGTCGCCGGAGAAACGGTCATGGCCCGGTTTCCAGCGTCGTAACTCACCCACCCAAAGCGGCATGAGGATCTGAGATGCGAATGCAGACGCGATTCGCGATCTTCATGGTGGTATACATTTTCGGCGGAGGCTTGGTTACTGTTGCTTGCAAATTCTCAGAGACGAGCATTCTGACGTGGTTTCTCGTCTTTGCCATCGGTCAGTTCATCGTCTTTCGATGTCCGCACTGCCGTAAATTCGTGCTGATGAACGATCCGGAATCACACAAGAGCTGTCCGCATTGCTTCACTGACTACTGACGAATTCTCAGAATTCCTCAAGCTGCCTTACCGGCTGCCGCAGAAGACTGCTCGTCATCCTCTGCTTCAGAATCGGAAATAACCGGCACACGCTGATAGCCGTACTGCCGGAGTTTGTAGCCGGCGAGCAGCCAGGTGAGACGTTTCTGATTCGGCGTTAGCTTCTCGGCCCAGGCCATGTCGCTGCGGAGTTTGATCGGGCCAGCCGTGCGGACTCGGTTGCCGGCGTAGAGATGTCCAGGGGCCATTGGGGCTCCGGACAAAAGTCGATCAACGATCGATGAGTAATCGAGCCCCGCGATCTCGCCGATTTCTTTCAGCGTTCGCTCCGGAGCCGAGACGAAGTCTTCGTAATGAATGCGCGTCGAAGGCTGATCGGGAAACGCTTTACGAACTTGCTCGCTCAGAAAGTTCATGAACAGCCAGTAGCCGGCTGAAATGTGGATGGGCTTTGGTCGGATGTCCTGCGGGACGCCGCCTTCTTTTGATTTGGCGAACGGCTTCATCCGTGACCAGGCAACTCCGCGAGCGTCGCGGACCAGATGGACCAGTCGGACGTCCAGCCCTGGAGTCAGGCAGAGCAGTTTCGCTCGGAGCGGATTTTTGGATGATTCGATGATGACTCGCTTGCCGGTCGCGTCGGCGATTGCCTGGTAGGTCGCGCGAGTCTGTTTAAGACATTCCGCGAAGTCAGGATCAGGATTGCCGGCGCGAAGTCGGTGCCACTCGGGAACGGCCAGCCGTTGGACTCGTGTGAACTTTGTCATCAAACGCTCGTGCTCGGTGATCGATGACAGGCCGGTCAGCTCGGACCAGCGTTCGCGTACCGAACTCCAGATTTCGCATGTGTCACGAGCTTCGCCGCACGAGCAGTTCTCCTTAGAAGCCGAACCCTCGATGAAAAGGTGAACCAGTTCGCCGACGCCGATGACGTCTTCGTGGTTGTTGAGAATCGTGTCGAGCACTGTCGAGCCGCTGCGGCCGGCTCCCATGACATAAACGACCCGGATCGGGGCATCCTGTTGCTCAGCCTTCGCGTCGGCACCTGATTGAGAATCTGCAAACTCCGTCACGCTCGGACTCCATTCCGGTCGACAATTCTGTATTCAGCTCGGGGTTCGAATTCAAAGAATCCGGAGCGAAAGAATAAAGCCGTTCGCAGAATCAGAACAACGCGAGGTTTGCTCCGCACGGTAGGGGCGGTTCGCATTCAATGTTTTTCGGCACTGAAATTTCCTCACGATGACAAGTCCCCTCTCCCCCTAAATCGATGTGGAAATCTGATAAGAACTCGGCAATTGGGGGAGAGGGTTAGGGTGAGGGGGCATGAATTCAGAAGCGATTTGTGATCCCCCTCACCCTGGCCCTCTCCCCCGCTGGTCAATTTGAATTCAAATAGAGAGCTTTTTAGCGGGGAGAGGGGACTTTCATGCCCCGCCTCGCGGGAGCATGATTTGTGCCGAACAACGTTGAGTTCCCACCGAGGCCGTTTGGCTCGTCATTCACCATGCCCACTCGACCGGTAGGAACCGGCCCTACTTTGTTTTTGAGAGGCAAACTCCCGTTTCCGAGAGGTTTCCGGCAACTTGCGGCTGGCAGACTCGACAGAAATCGCCGTTTTGAGCAGAATCTCGCTTCGCTTTCCGAATTCATCGTCCACAATTGAGCGTCGTCCGAGTTTACGATTCGCTCACCAGTAAGAGTGTCAAAAGAGGTCTTCTGATGTCTGAAGTTGCTACCGAAGCTGCCCCGCCAGCAGAAACTCCAGAACCACTCTTCACTAACGAAGAGCTTCGTGGCTTCGAGTCGGACGATGTCGCAGCGGGGCGAATTATCTGCAAAATGCTTTCGATTTTGTTCATTTATACGTTGATCGGCATGTCGATCGTCTCGTTTTGGACGGCCGCCCAGGAGTGATCGACGGCGTTTGTTGCTGGCCTGATCCAGCATCACCAATAGAAATAGCGGGCTCGGAGACTCAGTTCTTCGAGCCTGTTCTCGTTGAATTCTGGCTGACGGAACCTGCATCAACGGACCTGACACTGCCGACCCGGACGCTACTTTCGAGATTCGGATTCCCAGTCGAGCCGTAAAATCCGCCCCGACGCGAAGCCGACGACGAGCCACTCGCCCAACGGATCGCAGACCAGACTCGCGACGTCATCGGGCGTTTCTGCGGCCCACAAAAGAGCCCCGTCCGAGTCCAGCCAGTAGATATGCCGCTCGGTCGTTGAGACGACCAGTCGCTCGCCGAAGTAGCTCGCGGCGACTTTCGACGGCGTTCCCTCGACAACAAAAGACGTTTTTGTGCTGCCTCGATGATCGAAACACAGCACGCCGTGCGCGAAGCCAGCCATGTAGATTGAGCGAGCCCCTTCGGTGATGCTCAGGTCACCGACGGTCGACCAGTTTTTCTCGCTCCAGACTTCCGATCCGTCGAAGCGGTGAAGGCAAAGGTGCCCGTACTCGGCGGCGCCGCAGATGCGTTTTTTGTCGACGCAGAACTCGATGAACTTCAGCGGCTTGGCCGTGTGAAACTGTCCGAGTTTCTTTCGGTCAACGTTCAACAGGACGGTGTCCGCATTGTCGAGTCCCAGAGCGACGTTATGCCCGTAGGAATCGATGGCCGCCGTCAGAATTTCCGCAGGAGAATCACTCGACCAGGCAACTTTCATTCGCGCGTCGAGAGCGCAGAATTCGTGAGTTCCGCAAACGGCGATCCCGACATCACCTTTGTCGGACCATCGAACCAGTCGAGCGTTCTTCAAACCTCGACTGAGAGTCTGAATTTTCCCCGCTCGATCAAGCCGGTACATCCCGCCGGACGAATCGACTGCGAACAGGTCGCCGGTTTCGCGAGCCTGACAAAGACTGCTCAACTCGGCGTCCGTGTTAAACGCCCACGCAACTCGCGGAGCAAGCCCCGGTCCGGAATGTAGCCAATCAGTTGAGTTCAGCATTGCAGTTCCGCTTCTCGTAATATGCGGCCCAGTGTTCACGAACCGTCCGAGGTTCTTCAGCCTTCTTGACATTAACTTCTGAAACAACGCACCGCGACCCGATTTGTCAACGGGTTATGACTCGGGAGTTTCGCGGAGGCGGTCGAAAAGTTCTTCGAGGATGAAACCGTCCGCAGCGGAGGTCGTGCTGCGGAGGTGGGCCATTTCGTCGAAGGCATGAACTTTTCCCTCGGCCATAATGCAGACTCGGTCGGAGAAAGCTTCGGCCAGCTCAAGCAGTTGCGTCGAGTAAATGATCGTTCGACCTCGGCGAGTGGCATCGCGGGCTCGACGACGGAATGCGGCAATGCCATGCGGGTCCATTCCCGACGCGAACGGTTCGTCCAGGATCCACACGTCCGGGTCGACGGCCATCAACGCCGTTAATGCGACCTTGTAAGTCTGCCCTCGCGACAGCTTGCTGACCGGCGAATCGATCAGCGGCAGGATTTCGAACTCTTCCAGCAGTTCAATGACCAGCTCTTCGACGGGGTCATCTTCGGGAAGGTAAGCTCGCAGGATCATCGTCAGATGTTGCAGGACGGTGGCTTCAGGATAGACGAACGGAAAGTCCGGGACAAAATGGAATCGCTTGCGAAGATCGACGCGGTCTCGTCGAAAGACTTCTCCATCGTAGAGCAATCGGCCTCGAGCCGCCTGACTGATACCCGCGAGGCATCGCAACAGCGTCGTCTTGCCGGCGCCGTTCGGCCCGAGCATCGCGACGATCTGGCCAGGATCGATCGTCAAACTGACGTCGTCCAACGCGGCTCGACTGCCGAACGTCTTTGTCAGGTTTTCGATTTCGATCAGCATGGCTGGGAAGGGTCGAGAGTCGAGGGCTGAGTGTCGAGAGCGAGATAAAATGCCACTCGTTCCTACGCTCCGCGTGGGGACGTACTTATTTTGACGCTCCGCGTCACGCCAGCATAACAGTATTGGCCACAGTTGAAGACGCAGAGCGTCACTGTTTGCGTTCCCACGCGGAGCGTAGGAACGAGTTGGAACTCTTGATATCGATACAGGCTTAATTCGACTCGAACATCGAATGAGGAACGCCGATATCGATGACTCGGACTTCGCCGGTGAAGGCCGACGAGGCGGGATTTCCAAATCCGAGTTTCCGAGCGACAAACGTCGCGGTGAAGTCGGCTTTCACGACGACGGGATTGTTCGTGTCAACGGGAAGGCCAGTGTCGCAATCCTGACCGCTGGGCAGATCGATGGCCATTGTCCTGACCGAGGCCTGATTGATGGCGTTGATGATTGCCGGAAACGGCTCACGGACGGAGCCGCTCGTTCCCGTGCCGAGCAACGCGTCGATGATCCAGTCTGCCTCGGCGAGTTCCTCGCTGACTACGGATTCCAACTCGTCCTCCGGCAGCGAATCGTCAAAAATGCGGATTGGCGTTCTCGCTCGCTCGATTACCTGGTAGTTGATCTGTGCATCGCCGCGGAGGGTATCCGGATTAGCGAACAGCAGCACTCGAACATCGTATCCGCGGTTTTCGAGATGCCTGGCAATCACGAAGCCATCACCGCCGTTGTTGCCTTTTCCAGCGCAGATGACGACTCGCCCGGAGACTCCGAGTTCTTCCAGCCAGTCGACGCAGCCTCGACCAGCGTTCTCCATCAGGACGACGCTCGGCAGACCGAAGTCGTCAATCGCGCGCTGGTCGACGTTTCGAACCTCGTCGCGTGACATCACGTTTGGAATCACCGTGTCGTCTCCTGCGTACGGAACTGTTCTTTCGGCGGTGGCTTCATGCTGCCGGGCACGCAGGAATAGCGGATTGCTGGTCGGAGCGACAGGATTCGTCATTTCGAGGAAGTGGAAATCGTTCTACAGCCTGATCGAATTGTGTAACCCTTTCAGGGTAAGAACTAATGCGACACACCAACCAGGGGTGCGCCGCTGCGCGACGACCCCTGGCTATTGGGTGAAACGCTTTCAGCGTACTTCGTACGGCTGAGCATTCGTCTGTTGTCAATTGCACGACTAATTTGTGAGCCATGACTTAC
>JBLFXD010000530.1:0-5406 GCA_047611045.1 Planctomycetaceae bacterium
CGAGCAGCTCGATCATCGTCCCGATTGTCCGCGCGTCCGACGAACACCGAGACGACAACTCCTGCTGTGTGATGCCGTCTTCTTCCGCAAGATAAGACAACAGGACGTACTGATCCGCCGTCGTCTTGAACTGCAGAAAGTGTCGGTTGGAATGGCGATGCATCGCGAAATACGCCGCTCGCAACCGCATCTGGAGCGTCTCGCCATACGGTATCGGTTTGGGCTTTGGCATGGGTCGGAGACTTGACGTAGTGGGTACACGGAGTATATCGTTTGTGAGTATAAGCAATCGTTGTTTAACGTCAAGCAGCAGGCGGAGTGCTTTGAACAAAGTGATCATCACGGTTGCGTTGAATGGCAGCCTGCCGACGAAAGAGATGAACCCACACGTCCCGATGACTCCCGAAGAGCTTGGTGTCACAGCGGCGAAGTGTCAGGAGTCGGGCGCCAGTATCGCCCACGTCCATGCGCGCGATAGCAACGGGCTTCCGACGTTGGACCCGGAAGTGTTCGACCGCATTCATGCGGAGATTTCCGCGAGAACTGACCTCATCGTTCAAATATCCACGGGTGCCCGCGCTGGAACGGACACGGAAGAACGGGCGGAGCCTGTGCGACGAATACGTCCGGAGATGGCATCGCTCACGACGGGATCGATGAATTTTCCGAAGCAGGTGTATTCCAATTCCTTCGAGGTCTTCGAACGACTCGCTGCGGTGATGAAAGACGCAGGGACCAAACCGGAGATGGAAATCTTCGAAGCGGGGATGATTGAGAACGCCCTGCTACTGGTCAAAGGCGGACTCGCGGCGCCACCCTTGCACTTTGACTTCGTGCTGGGGAGTCGTGGTTCGCAACCGGCGACCGCGCGTCAACTGATGTTCCTAAGCGAATCCATCCCTGGCGATGCAACCTGGACGGTGGCGGCCCTGGGTCGATGGCAATTGCCGATGGGTATTCTGGCCATCGGGATGGGGGGACACGTCCGCGTGGGCCTGGAAGACAACCTGTATTACCGATACGGCGAACCTGCCAGTAACGAACAACTTGTCGCCCGCATGGCACGCATTGCCGAAGAATCGGAACGAGGTGTGGCGACGCCCGACGAGGCGCGGCGAATGCTGAATATCCAAAAGGAGCCACGATGACTGTCGATGACGTCCGAAAGATTGCTGTGATTGGCGGCGCCGGCCTGATGGGGCATGGCATTGCGCTCGAATTCGCGTTGGCAGGATTTCAGGTAACAGTTTGCGACGTCGATGAGGATGCGTTGAATCGCGGATGGGACAGGATTCGCGAAAGCCTGCAGCTCATGCAGCAGTGCGGGCTCGCCAAACCAGATACGGCGGACTCGGCGCTGGGTCGGATCGAGGCCGGTTCGGACCTGCGTGCCGCGGTCGATGAAGTCGATGTCGTCGTCGAGTCCATCGATGAAAACCTCGAACAAAAACGGGCTGTGTTTCGGCAGCTCGATGAGTACTGTCCACCGCGTGCGATTTTGACAAGCAATTCATCGAGTTTCACTCCGAGTCTTATGGCCGGGGCGACGACGCGTCCGCAACAGTTTCTCGGAATGCACTACTTCAATCCGCCCTATCTGATCCCGCTCGTCGAAGTGATCCCCGGTGAGCAAACCTCCGATGCAACGGTGGAGCTGATGACTTCACTATTGAAACGACTGGGGAAAACTCCCGTTCTTGTGCGCCGGGAAGTACCCGGCTTTATCGCGAATCGGATTCAGGCAGCGGTGTGGCGGGAAATCCTGAAGCTCGTCGCCGATGGCGTCGCCACGCCCGAGGATATCGACCTGGTCATGACATCCAGCCTGGGAAGGCGCTGGTCGGTCGCAGGACCGTTCGAAATCACCGATCTGGCCGGACTCGATCTGAAGCAGGCGATTCTCACCGAGCTACTTCCCTCGCTCGCTTCATCAGCAGATGTCCCCGCGATTCTGAACGAGATGGTCGAGCAGGGAAATCTGGGAGTGAAAACCGGAAACGGCTTCCGTGAATGGACTCCGGAGAAAGTTCGCGATGTCAAAGAGCGTCTGGCCCGGGCACTAACGACAATCGCACAATGGGACGCACAACGATGAGCCGACCATCCGTGTCGCGAATGATTCGGGAGATCGGTCCTGGGATCGCGGTCGCAACAGGCGGAGTGCTATGAACAACGGCCGATCGGAAATTACCTCGATTACGTTCGGGTTATCGCTGGTTGAGACTTCAACCCGTGTGGCCAAAGAAATGAAACGGCGTGCAGGTCGTTTGCTTGTGAAGCCTTGATCGCGATGTCGGGCCGTAGTTTCGGCCTACGTTTTAATTTCGGCAGATGTTTCCAAAGTGGTCCCGCTTCGAAAGTGGTCGACCAGATCCTCGACGAAGCGGAGCTGCGAGATGACCGCCTTTGCGCCGGCTGCGAGTAATCGGTTCCTGTCGCCGGGCGTCGCCATGTCTGACGCAACGAGGATCACGGGCTCGCTGCTGTTGGTGGCGAAGCCCCGAGCCCATGCGTCCTCGTCGTAGACTTCTTTGACGCGGCGGAGTTGGCCGTCGTCAATGAACGCCGCGGCGACGACGTAGAGATCCGGCAGTTCGTCTTCTCCCAGGTCAAACCCGACGGAAGTCAAAATCTGCTCGAAGCATTCTTTGAGCGGAACGTCAGCGGAAATCACTTTCGCGGACATTCCCTGTCCGATTTCGTCGGTGCCTTCCAGGCTGCTGGCGGCAAGTGTTCTGAAAGCTTCGTCGCGCGACGTCGTTGCAGGGAGCGGCGCCGCATCGGTCATCAGCTGTTGAAGTTCGAAGCGGATTCGAGCGGCTGCGTGGGCCAGTGGGACACTCCAGGCGGAAGGCCACCGTTGCTCGGTCCGACCGATCGATTCACACCACGGACTGAAGGCGACAACAAACCGGCTGAGCGGCAACATCCCGATCAGCTGGTCGATCTCCGCAGCGGAGTACTCGTCCGGAATGCTCTGGTAGACGACGACAAGATCGGGGACCAGCTCGCCAGTTCTAACCAGACAGATCGCCTTCGCCAGTGATATCTCACGGTGAAGCTGTGCCGCTTCCAGAATGTCACCCGTCCGACCGTCTGACAGCGTGTTGCGGAACTGCGGCGACTGGCACTCACCAATGAGCAGGACAGTTGGCTGCGGAGTTTCGGACATTGTCACACAGGCTCGCCGTTGATCAGGAAGGTCGTTGGTTGCCAGATCGTCGTGGAACTCGCCCCAGCGGGGAACCCTGAATCCTGACTGAACTGAGGCTTCGGAGTCTCGACCGGTTTAATGCGTGAGAGCGGCTCGGTAGGATTTGTCGCCTCGCCGTGGTCCGACTTTCAGGTCCAGCTCGGCTTTGAAGCAGTTTTCTGACGCATTCATCCCGCCATCCCACCGACGATCAACCTCCGAGGAGACTCCCTGATGCTTCACCCGTTGCTCATTATGACGATCGGGATCGTCCTGGTTATTTTCCTGATCATGAAGCTGAAGGTGAATGCGTTTCTCGCGCTAATCACCGCCGCGATGGTGGTCAGCCTGCTGGCGTTCGAGAAGAACGCGAAGACCGACGAAATGGAACTGGCCAGCGACGCGATTTCGCGAGTTGCTGACGCGTTTGGATCCGCCTGCGGAGGGATCGGCATTGTCATCGCGCTGGCGGCGGTTATCGGCACGTGCATGATGGACAGCGGTGCGGCCGACAGAATCGTTCGAGCCTTCATGAAAATGCTGGGCGAAGAACGAGCCCCCTGGGCGCTGATGGGCAGCGGCTATGTGCTGGCTGTGCCTGTCTTCTTCGACACGGTCTTCTATCTGCTGGTCCCGCTGGCCAGATCATTCTACCGCCGAACTCAGAAGTCGTATCTCAAATGCCTGCTCGCGATCACGGCTGGCGGAGCCATCACGCATACTCTGGTGCCGCCAACTCCGGGGCCGCTGACGATGGCTGCGAATCTCGGGATTGACCTTGGAAAAATGATCATGGTCGGAGCGATGGTGGCACTTCCCGCCGCAATCGCCGGCATCATGTTCGCTGGGTATCTCGATCGAAAATACAACATTCCGATGCGCGAAGTGGCTGGCCGAGAAGAGTCAGCCCCGTTGAAAGACGAAGAGCTTCCCAGCTTGTTCATGTCGCTGCTGCCGGTCGTTCTGCCGGTCTTGATGATTGCAATTCACACGGTCGCCAGCACGTTCTCTAACGGCGAATTGCTGGGCAAGGCAGAAGAGATGGCGCTCGCGGCTGGTACGACCGTTGAGGCACAGGCCAACGAGTTGATGGCCGCAGTCGGTAGCACAATGTCGCGAGGCGACGCCTTGAAAAGCATCAAACAGACGACACTGGACAGCGTCGGATCACCCGGCATCTGGACCAGCGCCAGTCGATATACTCAAGTCGTTGGAAACCCGAATTTCGCCCTGTTGATTTCAACGCTTATCGCATTGCTCGTTTACGTGAAGCAGCGAAGCCCGTCGAAAGAGGACCTCTCGAAGATCGTTGAAATCTCACTGATGAGCGGCGGAGTCATCATTCTGATTACCGCTGGTGGATCGTCGTTTGGAGCGATGCTCAAGGTCGCCAAGGTTGGAGACGCAATTCGAGATATCTTCGGCGGAGCTGAAGTCACCGGCATGACGATGCTGTTCCTGGGCTTCGGAATCGCGTCGTTGCTTAAGGTTGCGCAGGGTTCGAGCACCGCGGCGATGATCATTACCTCAAGCATGATGCCCGGAATGCTCATCGGTCTGGACCTGCCTTATGACAGGGTCTACCTGGCGACAGCGATCGGTGCGGGATCATGCGTCGGCTCATGGATGAACGACAGCGGATTCTGGATCTTCTCCAAGATGGGCGGCCTGACAGAGAAGGAAGGTCTCCAGACATGGACGCCGCTACTGATCGTCCTCGGGCTTACCAGCATGGCGATGACGTTGATCCTGGCGACGATCATGCCTTTGACGTAAGTCGTCGGGCGACGAGTCGGCTTGTCGACCGGGTGCGAATTGGTGTGCCCGGTGTCGGATATTCAGGAGTGGTTTATGCCTCGTCAAAACGGCTTTCGGCATCAGTCCTATCCGACACGTCCGGCAGTTGATCCGGTTGTTCTGACGCTTGATGGCGACTCGGTGCAGAGTCTCGATTTCGGGCATCTGCACACGCAGTTCGGCGTTCGCAAAGTGTTGCTCGTTCATGGAACGTTTGCGGGGGACGATCCGTTCGGCATTCACGCGATCATGCGGGCCGGTGCTGAAACGTTGCCCGCTGCTGCGCAACGCGCAGCAAACCCGGTGATCGATCGTTTGGCGAATCAGACAAAGCGATTGACCGACGCGATCACGGCGGACGTTGCCAACTACAGCGACGGCTACCGAAAGCGGTTTCAAACTCTGGTCGGCGATGA
>JBLFXD010000531.1:0-5390 GCA_047611045.1 Planctomycetaceae bacterium
TCAAAGAAATGTTGGACCGTGAGAATATCGTCTCGCCATGAATTGAGCATTTTCATGAACAGTTCTGGTTCCCGAACTATGTCGGCTGCGATCTCAGCGGCGTCACGTTCCAGGAATGTTTCATCGTTGAAAGCGTCGTCGTCCACAGCACTGACTCCCGAAAGTCGACTCCCGATTTCAGAAAGTCACCGGGCAAAGCGGATCGGGTTTCCGCTGTTCGGCCGCTAAGCCTATGCCCGGTGCTGTCAGTTGATGGCTAACCGGCTGCGGCTGCTACCTGTCTCGCCTTCTCGTAGTCCAGTTCGGCGTAAATCTCTGTCGTGAAGCCGGTCGCATGTCCCAGAATCGTCCGGACCGTCTCGATGCCGTACTCTTTACGCAGTCGGGTTGCCGCATTGTGTCGTAGCTGGTTCGGCGTCCACACGGGTTTGCCTGCCTTCTCGCAGGCATTGCGAATCGCTCTTGAATAGCTCGTCACAGAATAGCAGTCGCCAGGAGTTTTCTGGGGACTGGACTTCCGCTGACGAGCCCTCTGACTCGGTGTCATGGGCGTCTGGCGGTTCTGCCGGCGTTCGTCATGGAAGGCCTGCTGAGCTTCAGCCGGCGAAAATAGAAACTGTTCCTGGTCGACCTTCAGAAACGGTCGGATGATGTCCTGAGCTTTGGGACCGATGAAGATCACCCGTTTCCGTCCGTGATGTTCGGTCTTGTGTTCTCTCGGACGATATTCCCACGTCTCGCCTGACGAATCGATGTCGACCGTTCGCATGATGCGGACTTCGCCCGGACGCATGCCGGTGGCCAGCTGTAACTGAATCATGGCCCACACTTGAAAGCTGACATGGGGCTTGACAGTTTCAATGTCGCTATCTGCCACAGGAACAACGGGTTTCGACTCTTTCGCTTCGCTGCGTCCGTACCTCAGTCCCGACACTGCCGTCAGAGCAACGTGCACGTTAACCGGGACCAGTTCATTCTCGACACCCCACTTGAACATTCGGCGTATGCGGCCGATGTTCCGGTTGACGCTGGTTCGAACAATCTCGGCAGTCACCATTTCCTGCTGGATTCGTTTGAGTTTCTGCGGGCCAAAGTCTGTGACTTTAGTCTTGCCGAACAGCCGTATCAGGGGCTTTAACGCGCCCTGAATCGTGGAAACTTCCGAGGTTTGGCGTCCGTGCTTGCGATAGTACGGTTTCGCATGCTCAGTGACGTACTTCACACAAAGGCGGGCAATCGTCAGACCATTGAGCGAGTCTGGCGTCGAGCCAGTCAGCCAGGCGGCGATGTGTTCCTCGTATCTCTGGTACGAATCTGGCGTACCATGCTTTCCGAGATAGATGGTTCGGCCGTCAATTCGAACTCGGGCCTGTCCGGTTGCCTTGTGAAGCGAATACTTCGGTATGCGTCGTTTCATGCGTGTGGCTTCCCTGTTTGGGTAGTGAAACGGGTAGTACCGTCCGTTTCACGCCACACTGCCGACGGGCAGGTTTCCGCAAGCTGCGGAATAGCAAAGAGTTAAGAGAGTGCCTCCTGTTGGAATCGAACCAACAACCTACTGATTAAGAGTCAGTTGCTCTGCCAATTGAGCTAAGGAGGCTTTGTTGCAAATTGTTTTCGGGAGCGGTTTCCAGCTTCCTCTCATTGGGTTTCAGTAGCCAAATCGTAGCGTAACCGAACGCAACCAATGTGCCTGAAAACCAGCAAGCGGGAACTGTAGCTATTCAATCTTCCGGCTTCCAGTTGTCCGGATCAGATTTACTCGAATCCATTCACATCATTGCATCCGCACTGTGCCTGCTGATCGGAGAAGTTCGGTCTTGCCGTTAGCAGGACTGTTTGTTTTCACTCAGTTTCTTGTCACCAGAAAATTCAATCGGTTGATACCGGCGGAGTTTGGCCGTGCTGGGACTTTCCCGTCATGTTGCTGACAGAAAAATTTCTGTCAATCCGCTCGCAAGCTCACGAAACGACAGCAACATCAGGGGCAGGTAGTCGGTACCGCTCAGCCGGTAACGTCAATTGGTTCCGGGGTTGGTTTCGCCGATATTTGGCGGAGTGACCGGGGCGGGCGGCCAGTGGACTCCTCGCTGCAGGGCGAGGCCTCGGTTAGATAAGGGCGGGCAATCCTGATCCGGGAGACCGACCAGCTCTCCGGTGTCGCGTACCCAGTCCTGATCCGAGCCGTAGAGTTCTGAACAGAGCAGGGCGGTCAGACGGTTCAGGTCCGCAGCGTGATTGTCATCTGTTGAAAGGTCGTGCGACTCCACCGGGTCGTTATGCAGGTCGAACAGCTGACGACAATTTCCCGCCGCGTAATACACCAGTTTGAACCGGCCGTCGTGAATCATGCGTGCGGACATCGGCCCTTCGTTGCATTCTCCGTAAGCGTGCTCTCGACGCTGGTCACCAACAATCGGGATGCCGTCACATGAATCCGGGACTGCGATTCCGGCCTGGTCGAGCAGCGTGGGCATCACGTCTCGAAGATTCACGAGCCGATCATCGCACGAGTTCTCGGCGACTCGTTCGTCACCCTTCTGTGGAACCAGCAGAAACGGAACGTTGGCTGAACCTTCGTAAAATAAACGTTTGGCCCACAGCCCGTGCCGACCGAGCATGTCTCCGTGATCGGCCGTGAAAACGATGATCGTGTCGTCGAGAATGCCTTCTTCGCGCAGCGTTCCCAGCACCAGCCGGATCTGATGATCGATGTGAGTACACAACGCGTAGAACCCCTGCAGGGCAGTCCGAATGGTTTGCGGCGAACGAACGTGCCAGCCGTTGCGTTGGACGTTGAGTCGGTAGCAGAGTTCGTCACTCGGCACGGCCGGTTGCTCGGTCTTTGAGCTCGCAGGCGCTTGCCCTGACACGCCGTCATGCCACGAATCCGGGACCCATTCGCCGTACATTGGCTGGTCGAGATCGACGTTGCTGTACATGTCCCAGTAATGCTGCGGCGGGACGAGCGGGGGATGCGGATGCGTGAACGACAGGTACCAGAAGCCGGGGCGAGTCGGGTCTCGACGCCGAATCGTGCGAGACATCTGCTGAGCCGTCCATGTCGTCACGTGGCAGTCTTCCGGCAGATGCCACGGCCGGGCGGTGTACTGGTTATTGCTCATGGCATGGTCGAACTGTCTCCCGGCGTGGCCCTTGTCGCCGAGGAAAATGTCATAGTCATCCCACACGCCCCAGTGAGGTCGCCCTTCCTCGGCTAGAATGACGTCGTCAAATCCCGCGCGGGCTCGTTGAGGGAAGACATGAAGTTTTCCGACGGCGTTCGTCTGGTATCCAGCGTTCCGAAACGAGTCCGCGATCGTTGGAACGGCCGGCATCGTCAGCGTCGTCTGAAATGTCCGGTCGCCATGCAGCCGCGGAGACTGTCCCGTCAGCAGACTGCGCCGAGCGGGGATGCAGACCGGGCATTCGCTGTAGGCATTGGTGAATCGCCGACCGCAGCGTGCCAGCGCGTCCAGAGTTGGAGTCTGAATAACCGGATGCCCGGCGCAACCCAGCAGGTCTGCAGGCCAATGGTCGGTCGTGATCAGCAGAACGTGCGGTTGGTCGGTCATTGATGTGGTCTCAAAAGGTTATCTGTCCGGCATTCCTGCGGAGGCGGGAAACCAGAGTCTGTTTCGTCGAACTGGTGTCTGCAGTGTCCGCCTGCGCGGGCGTGGCGTTTCAGAATCAACAGGCCAATCCGATTGTCAGATAAAACAGGACGCCGCCATCGGGCGGACGTCGTTGATGAGCGGTTCGAAGTCGATCAGATTAAGGATCTGAGTCTGGATGTCGATCCCGGGGGCCACTTCGGTCAGACGAAGTCCTTTTGTTGTCAGCTCAAAGACGGCGCGCTCGGTGACGTAGAGGATCTCGCGTCCGGATTCGGCGGCGACCGCACCGCTGAACGATACCTGCTCGACATGATCAACAAACTTACGGATCGAACCTTCCCGGATGATTCGAAGTTGGCCGTCGCTGACTTCAACGTCGAGCCCGCCGGACGTGAGTGCTCCGCAAAACACGACGCGTCGAGCGTTCTGCGAGATGTTGACGAAGCCGCCGACTCCTGCGACTCGGTCATGAAACTTCGACACGTTCACGTTGCCATGCCGATCGACCTGAGCCGCCCCGAGCGCTGCGTAGTCGAGCCCGCCGCCATCGTAAAAGTCGAACTGGGCCGGCTGATCGATAATTGCTTCCGGCCACGCCGATGCGCCGAAACTCAAACCGCCGGCAGGAATGCCGCCAATCGGACCACTCTCAAGCGTCAGCGTGATTTGATCCAGCATCTGCCGCTCGGCCGCGATCAGAGCGACACCTTCCGGCATGCCGATCCCCAGATTCGCGATCGCTCCGGGCAGGAGTTCGTCGCACGCTCGCGCGGCAATGATTCGGCGAACGCCCGGCGACAGGTTGTCGGAATCAAGTTCGTCGGGGGCGACGCCGCGAGGGCGAGAGCTGAAGTACGACGTGTTGAGCGACTCGGCAAACGTCTGCGGATGTTCGGCTTCTTCCGCGACGACGATATGGTCAACGAGGATGCCGGGAACCTTCACGTGGTTGGGCGGGGCAGGGTGGTCGAGGATTCGTCGGACCTGAGCGATCACTTTGCCACCGCAGTTGTGAACCGCCTGAGCGATCGGCAGCACTTCGCCGATGACGGCTTCCTCGTCCATGACAAGGTTTCCGAATGGGTCTGCGGCCGTCGCCCGAATCAGTCCGACGTCGATCGGAAACGCTCGATAGAAGAGCCACGTTTTCCCGTCGAGTTCAACTCTTGAAACCAATTCCTCTGTGGTCAAGTCGTTGAGACGCCCGCCTCCGTTGACCGGATCGATGAACGTTCCGAGTCCCACGTGCGTGATGCAGCCCGGCCGCCCGGCGGCGATATCGCGAAGCAACTGGCAGATTACTCCCTGCGGAAAGTTGTACGCTTCGATCTTTCCTGCGATCGCCATTCTTCCGAGGCCGGGCACCAGCCCCCAGTGCCCGCCGATGACTCGCCGGACGAGTCCTTCATGGGCGAGATGATTGAGCCCTCGCGACTTTCCGTCGCCCTGTCCCGCACCGTAGACGAGTGTGAGATTCTTCGGGCTGGCTTCAGCGTGGAATCGTCGTTCGATGGCGGCGGTCAGGGCCTCGGGATGAGCGGCTCCGACAAACCCTCCGGAAGCAACGGTCTGACCATTCTGGATTAGACTCACGGCGTAGTCTGAGTCGCACAACAGACGATCGATTCGAGACTTCATGTGAGAATCCGATTAGTCGGTCCGCTGCCGTGTCTCATCGAGCCTGTGAATTTCTGAATCGGCATGACAGTAGGCTGGAACAAGCTCCGCGCAGTTCCGGCAATCTGAACGGGTTTCGACTCTCGACTGCCGGAA
>JBLFXD010000532.1:0-5387 GCA_047611045.1 Planctomycetaceae bacterium
AGAGACTGTCGTCGGGCATCGAACTCCAGAGGAAATACGAGAGCCGCGACGCGAGTTCCGAGTCCGTGAGACGTTCGCGAGCCACTGGTTCGCCCTCGACGAGATAGATGAAGTTTCTGGACGTCAGCACGCTCTGCAGCGCGATTCGATAAGCATCGGCCGCCTTCTCACCCGCCTCTCGCTCGACGCGGTAAGTTTCCAGATAGTCCTTCAGCTCTTCTTTCTTCACTGACCGCCGCCAGACGCGTTCGGCGAATCGTTGCAAATGCTCCGCAACCACTGCGGGCGTCGCGTCATCGGACGGCAGCACGCCGTTTCGCCGCGACTTCTCCGCGTCCGTTACCAGCGGACCTTCCCATTCGATCCAATCGAGGAGCACCGTCGAGAAGATGCCGTTCCCTTTGCCATCAAACATCTGCGGGGCGTTCGGGTTCAGGAGAGAGGTCTCGCTGCTGTGCGTAAAAATATAAGAACTGCCAGCGAGCGCATAGCGGAAGGCGGCACCGGCTCTTCTGTCCACAACATCGGTGGCCACCACGCAGAAGTGCAGCGTCGCGGGCATCTCGAGAAACACCTCGAACTCATAAACCTGCGGACTGTCCTCGGGCGCCGTGAGGTCAAACTCGATGAGGCCATCCACCGTCTCCTCGCCGGTCCGCTTACCGATGCTCAGATGTGCTGTCTGGCCGCCTATCGGACGGGTTCCGCTGGCCTGGATGCGCACTTTGTAGAGTCCGCTGTGCTCCGGTCCGGTCTTGCCGAACCAGTTGGAGGAGAGCGCGTTCTGGACAGTTCCGGGAAAGAGGAGGTGACGCAGCGGCCGCTTGATGCCGAACCGGTCCAGCGCCGCCTGCTGACTCTTCCCGCCGCCATATCGCAACTCCGCTGCAGTCTTGCGGACTTTGCGAGCCTCGCTGGACGTGGCAGGAAACGCGCGATCGAGCACGATGTCCGCCGCGCGGTAATAGCGATCCACATGCGACGGCGAGAGCGAAAGCTGCGACCCGATACGTTCATAGCCGTGCCACAGCGTGTCCTCGTTCAGCTCCCCCGGTTTGGCCGGATCGTAGCGCACGCCGAGCAGATCGTAGACCGTGTTTTGATACTCCTTGCGACTCAGCCGATAATGCGCCACTGCCGGTCGTGCCGCCATCCGCGCTGCTCGCCCATCCTTGAGCCGTGAGTCGAGATTCAGGACGAACGCCGCAATCTCGTCCTGAGTCGGCTGCGGCTCGTCCTTCGGAGGCATCTCGCCGCTATTGATCTTATCGAGGGCCTCCGCCCAGTGATGGCTGTCCAGGCCCGCTTTGAAATCGCGCGACAGCCGGTCGATCCGAATGTCGCCTTCCTCCTTCTGAGGGCCATGACAGCGAACGCAGTGCTTCTCCAGAAACCCTTCAAACGGTTCCGCAGCAGAAGCAGACACCCCGGAAACAACAGCGATAACAACGAACCATGTAGTGGATTTCGCCAGAAATCCTTTGGTTCGGGAATTCTGGCGAATTCCACTGCACAAATATTGGAATGGGCTATTGGACATTGATCATCTCACTTGTATTCAGAAGCGGGTGCAACTTTCTGTGCTGTTGTTTCCGCCCAACTCATTGTAACGGTCATGACTCGTTGGCATTGAAGTCCGCGATCGTCGCCAACGAGATGTCACCTTTCTTATTCCCCGGCGAATGGCAGCGTATGCAGTGCAGAAGCAAAGATCGGCGTAATCTGCTTTGCAAAATCAATACGCGTCTCTTCAGCCCGAGCCGACGAGCAGATCGACAGAAGAACTAGAGCGAACTTGATTCGATACGTCGTCATACGTCCGCCTCTTTCTTCAACCTCGATAGGACAACTTCCATGTGTTCCCGCATGGCCTGTTCGGCAGCGTCGGGATCATGATCTGCGATGGCGGCCACGATCTTGCGATGCAGCCGGCGGTCGACTTTGTTTACTCGCGGCGACGGCGTGGTTTTCGCCATCTGCGTCACGACGAACTCGTAGATCACTTCCATCAGATTCTGCATCAACTCGTTGCCGGCGGCCTGCAGAATTCGGCGGTGGAACTTGAAGTCAATTTCAAGCAGATCCTCATACGGCCGATCAACCGAATTGAGTTCCTTCAACATCCGTTTCAATTCGGCGACGTCTTCGGGCGTGGTTACTGCAGTTTGCCGCGGCCGGCGATGGGCCAGACGGTTTCCAGGATGTCGTTGCGGAAGCCGTAGAAGGCGTCGTGGAGGACCGTTGTGTGGTCGGCGTAGCCGACGATCAGTTCGACTTTGTCGCCGATCTTCAGGTTGCGGGACTCGCCTTCGAGGTCGAGCTGGCAATGCTCGGCGCTGACTCGGGTGACCTTCGCGCCGGGGTGGCCTTTGACGATCGCGGGTTCCTGATCCGGGAAGTGGGTTTTGCGGCCAGAATCCAGGACGGCTCGTTCGAGGACCGGGCGGCTGACGACAGTCGCCAGGATGGTGAGAGCATATTCAAGGCCCTCGACCGCGCACTGATTTCGGTAGAACGGATCAGCGAAGATGCCGCCGCCGCACTGCAATTCCGTGACGCTCTCGCAGTCCGAGGTGATCTGGTACGAACCGGTTCCGCCAGCGCTGACAATTGAGCAATCCAGGTTCGCGTCGAGCAACAGGTCGCGGCAGTGCTTGAGCACGTTCATGCCATGTTCGATCTTCTCGCGTTTTTCGACCTGATCAGGGATGCAGAGTAAGTGGCCTTCGTAGCCCATGATCCCGACGATGTCGACACCGTCCAGGCGGTCGACCGCCTGCGCCAGTTCAAGCGTGTCCTTACCCGGTCGGCAGCCGACTCGGTCCAGACCGATGTTGACTTCGATGATGACTCGGCAGAGGACTCCGCGAGCGTGGCAGGCGGCGGCCAGTGGTTCGACCTGAGCGAAGTGGTCGACGGCGACGATCGGGTCGGCGTGCTGGCACAAGGCGGCGACGCGTTCGACCTTCCGTTTGCCGACAATCATGTTGGCAATGAGGATGTCTTCGATCCCTGCCGCGGCCATGACTTCGGCTTCCGAAACCTTGGCGCAGGTGACGCCCGTCGCGCCATACTCCATCTGTTTCCAGGCGATGGCCGGCGTCTTGTGGCACTTCTGGTGAGGCCGCCATTCCTTGCCGCGCGACTGAATGAAGTCGGACATACTCTTCATGTTCGCATCCATCGTGTCGAGATCGATGCAGAGAATCGGAGTGTCCAGCTCCTGCTTGTGAGTTCCGATCAGTGACTGTGACACGGCGCATGCTCCGGAAAGAAAAGGCAAAATTCTGAAGGCGAAAGGCTGAATCCTGCACGGGCAGCAGTTCGAGCCAATCACGGATGTGCCGCGAGTATAGCCAGAGACTTCCGACTGAACACTTTCGGAACTCGATGTGTCGCACAAATCTGCTCGGGCGCTGACCATGAAATGCGGAATTCGCTCAGGCGGCTCGACATAAAGTCCGATGAATCCATTGCTTTCACGGATTTCACGGGCTGCTAGACTTCGCTAATTACCAACCGGGAATCCGTGTTTCACCTCAAGGTTCACTCGGCGAGGCCGGCTTGAGCTAACCAAAGAGGCTCCACAATCCTCACCGAATGAATCGCGCAGGTCGCGCGAACGTCTGTCGGAAAGACTTGAAATGCGTAGCGAATCAGAAGTTCCATTCGAAGATCAGCCGTTTACCATCCCGGTTGCAGACCGAGTCAAACGGCTGCCGCCGTACATGTTCGGCAAGATCAACAAGCTCAAGTACGACAAACGCGTCGCCGGCGTCGACGTCATCGATCTCGGAATGGGCAACCCGACGGAAGCCCCCGACCCGCTGATCAGCGAAAAGCTCGCGGAAGCGATTTCTGACCCGCGAAACCATCGTTACTCGGTTTCCAACGGGATCGGGAACCTGCGGAAAGAAGTCGCCGCTCGGTACTCACGGAAGTACGACGTCGACCTCAACCCGGACAGCGAAATCATCGCCTGTCTGGGTTCAAAGGAAGGTTTCAGCCACCTTTGCCTCGCTCTGATGGGGCCTGGCGATACCGCCATCGTGCCTGCTCCGAGCTTTCCGATTCACGTTTACGCCGTTGTGCTTTCAGCGGGGAATGTAATCAGCCTCGACTGTCGGGATCCTCAGCACTTTCTCGAACGAATCGCCTACACCTGCGAGCACCTGTTTCCAGCACCGAAGCTGGTCATCGTCAACTACCCGCACAACCCGTCGACAACGTGCGTTGAGCAGGAGTTCTATGCCGAGCTGGTCGTCCTCGCCAAAAAGTACAACTTCATGGTGATCAGCGACTTTGCCTACGCCGACATTTGCTTCGACGGGTACAAGGCTCCGAGCTTCCTGTCGACTCCCGGCGCGAAAGACGTCGGCGTCGAATTCACGACGATGAGCAAAGGCTACAGCATGGCCGGATGGCGAATCGGATTCTGCGCGGGCAACCACGAAATGGTCCGGGCTCTCGCGACGATCAAAGGCTACTACGACTACGGAATCTTCCAGGCGGCTCAGATCGCCGCCATCGTTGCCATGAGACACTGCGACGATGCGGTGGATGCAGTCGCCGCTGAATATCAGAATCGCCGCGACGCACTTTGCGAAGGTCTGACACGACTCGGATGGGAAATCGATCCGCCTAAAGCCACGATGTTCGTCTGGGCGAAGATCCCCGAACCGTGGCGCGAAATGGGTTCGATCAATTTCTCCATGAAGCTGATTGAAGAAGCCGGCGTCGCCGTCAGCCCCGGCGGAGGTTTTGGGGCGGACGGAGAAGGTTACCTTCGCCTGGCAATCGTCGAGAACGCTCAACGGCTTCGGCAGGCAGTCCGCCAGATCGGTCGGTGCCTGAAACAAGGCCCGGACGATGGTGAGTAATCATGGATTCTGAATTCGACAACTCGCCGCAAGGGACCGTCACGCGGCTGATTCAGAATCTGAAGGACGGCGAGTCCCAGGCTGCGCAGCGGCTGTGGGAACTCTACTTCCGTCGCATGGTCGGCATGGCTCGTGAGAAACTGCACGGCATGCCAAAACGGATGGCCGACGAAGAAGACGTCGCCCTGAGCGCGTTCCACAGCTTTTGTCAGGGAGCCGAAGGCGGACGATTCACTCAACTGGTCGACCGGGAGAACTTGTGGCCGCTGCTGGTATCAATCACTGCTCACAAAGCTGTCGACTTAATCCGCTACCACAACCGACAGAAACGCGGCGGGACTGGCCACGCGGCAAGGGACAGCTCGGTCGTCGGTAACGTAACAAGAGACGGCTCAAAGTCCGGTACGGACAAAGTCAGGTCTGGCTCCGCGACGCTCGAGTTTGAAGAGATCATCAGCCAGGAACCGACACCTGAATTCGCCGCTCAGATTGCTGACGAGTTTCAGT
>JBLFXD010000533.1:0-5382 GCA_047611045.1 Planctomycetaceae bacterium
TCTACCAAAAACACGAAAGGCACGGAAACAAATTGTTTCGTGCCTTTCGTGTTTTTCGTGGTTGATAAATCGTCTACAGAAGCTCGCGAATCGGCTCGCCATGTTCGACGAGGTAGCGAGGTCGACCGGCGCGATCAGGGACGGCGGTGTTGCGAGCGTCGAGGCCGAGGTGGTGATAGACCGTCGCGGTGACATCTTCGGGGCTGAGTGGCCGTTCGGCGACGTAGGCTCCTCGATCGTCGGATGCTCCAATCGTCTGCCCCATGCGGAACTTACCGCCGCTCATCATGACGCTGAAAGTGTGGCCCCAGTGATCGCGGCCGCCGGCGTCATTCATCTTGGGAGTGCGACCAAACTCGCCCATCGCGACCACGAGCGTCTTCTCGAAGAGGCCGCGTTCCACAAGGTCGCGGATCAACGCTGCGATCGCTCGGTCGACCGGTGGGATGAGCTGCTTCGCTCCCTTTTCAGTTGGAAGTCGATTCGCCGTGCCGTGATGATCCCATGGTTGAGTGTTGACCGTCACGAAGGTGACGCCGCGTTCGACGAGCCGTCGTGCCAGTAACGCGCTCTGCCCGAAAGTGTGGCGGCCATAGTCGTCACGAAGAGCATCCGGCTCCTGAGTCATGTCGTAAGCTTCCCGGACGACAGAGCCGGTCAGCAGGTTAAATGCTGACTGCTGCTGGTCACTCATGTCGACCATCCCGCCGTCAGCTCGTCGACGATATTGATCGATCGATTTCAGCAGCGAGCGACGATCGTTCAATCGATCGAACGTCAGCCCGGGCCGCAGCGACAGATCCGCCACGCCGAAAACTTCGCCGTTTGGATCCGAATTCGTGACGAGCGGGTTGTGTGCGCCGCCGAGGTACGTCGCGTAGTGAAAAAGGTTGTCCGTCCCGCCTTTCAAATGAGGAGCGGCCGAATAGGCAGGCATTCCCGCCTGCCGAGCACCGCACAATGCCGACGCCACCGAACCCATCGAAGGACGACGCTGAACTTTATTGTCAGGCTTGTTGAAGTCAGGGCCTTCAAAGCCGGTCAGCATCCAGTGATTGCCCTTGGTGTGATCGCCGGATTTATGCCGCACGGTTCGCAACACGGAGATCCGATCGGCGATCTTCGCCTGCTCGGGCAGCATCTCGCTGAATTGAATTCCGCTGACGTTAGTCGAGATCGCTCCGAAGGGCCCACGGAACTGACTGACCGCGTCCTGTTTTGGATCCCACGTCTCATGATGACCCGGTCCGCCGCTCATCCAGATGAGGATCACGCTGGTGTCGCTCGGGCGGCTCTTGTCAGCAGTCGAGTTCGCAGCGTCCGCCTTCAGCGACATTAGATCCGCCAGCGACAAGCCCCCCACACCGAGCACGCCTGCTTCGACGAAGCTGCGTCGTGTTAAGTCTTTGCCGCTGGAAGTCGTGCCGCCGGCTACTCGAAACATCAATCGGAATCCTGCATTTATGTGGTGCGTACCTGATCGACACATCTATCGAATTTCGGTGAAGCCAGATTAGCATGACAGGACGATTCAAGCGATGACAGCTCGGCGACCGCCAGCCTCGGTAATGAAGAACAGATTTCCGTAACTACGCGACGAGGTTGTGAGTTTTTCCGCGTGTCACCCCCTACGAAAAAACCAGCAGCCTCAACGCAATGGTGCATCGAGACGCACCCTGCAAAGTTTTGCGGAGCGGCCTCGTTTTTGCCGGACGCCTACTTCGTTTTCAGCCGATCAACCAGGCGAATGGTGCGTTCTTTGGCGGCGGTTTTTGCTTTGACCATTGCCTGTTCGTACTCGGCGATTGAACCGCCGAACGACTTTTCGAACTGGATGCCGAGGTCGGCGACGTCCCACGCGGTCTGCACGCACTTGTCCATGTTCCACGAGCCGATCCAGATGATGTACTGACCGTTATCTTTCTGGCGTTCGCGGCTGGCGTATTCTCCCTGGACATAGTTCAGTAGTCCCGTTGTGTGAGACACCAGCGTCCGTCGAGAATCGGCGACAAGGTCTCGGAGCTTTTCCGGGTATCGCTTTTCGACGAGTTCCAGCGCCCGCTTTTTGTTGAAGTCGTCTTTCGGCAGCGTTGAACCTGCCGAGCGTACCGCCGACAAATCGTTCCGCCATTGCACGACGGCTGCCGAGTATTCGCGAACGAAACGCGGAATGTCATCGCTCAAAGCCTTCAGGTCTTCGGTTTTCAGCGGGCCGCTTTTGGCTCGGATGGCCTTCGGAAGTTTGTCGAAACGTTTGCCGACGTCGACATAGACATCCCCCATCTTCTGCGCCGCCGATCGAGACGATGAATCTGCCTTGCTCGTCGAGCCTCTTGAAAACGATGAACGACTTCGCGAACTCGATGACCTCGGTCGAACGGTCGACAACCTGGACCGTGACGATGAAAGTTTCGACGACGAACTGCGTGACCGAGTGGTCGATCGAGGCTTTGCGGGGGCTCCGCCGGTTTGAGTCGTCTTTTTACGAATTTCCGAGCTGACCGCCGACAGCCGTTTCGAGACATCGCGACGCTGCTCGGTCGTCGAGTCACTGATCTTGAGGAACCGGCTACGAAAATCGCTGACCTTTCGTGAGTACCGGTCCGCACCGGTCGGGCCCATCGCCGACACGAATTTGACCTCTTTCTCCAATGCTGACAACTCGGCGAGCATTGACCGAGCCGACGCTGCCGTCGCGACGCCTGAACTCAGCACGGCGATCGCGACTGCAAAGCAGGTGACGGCGACAAATCGAGTCAGAAATTTCATTTCGATCATCCAGTGCATTGATCGGTTCGGCGAGGGTGACGGGGTCTGAACTCAGCAGACTCCTCGGTTGACTCTAACCCGGCCACACGACGCGTCTGGGTTCGGGGGAAAAGTCGCTCGATTTGTCCTGATATCTCGTCGGTTTCAGCCAGATTGTCACTTTTGGCAGAACGACGCGGGCAGCCCAGTGTCCAGACGATTGACCGAACCTGCAGAATGTGACAGGCCTTTGCGTTGCGACCTGGAGTGGGATTTCCCATCCTCGGGAACGGGTTTTGTGCCTCTCGGCGATCGCTACCAATTCCGTTCAGCCTCGATAAACTTCGCCCCATACACGGTGTTCAATGCGTTGTCGTTGTTACTTTTGCAGGGATTCTCGGCTGCTATGAAGCGGATCAATAAAGGACTCGACGTCCCGATCGCTAATCCGCCGGAGCAAAAGGTTTACGACGGGCCGGAGATCCGAACCGTGGCCGTAATCGGCACGGATTTCATCGGCCTGAAACCGACGATGGCCGTCGCGGAAGGCGACATGGTTAAACGCGGAACACTTCTGTTTACCGACAAGAAGAATCCCGGCGTTAAGTTCACCTCGCCCGCTGCCGGGACCGTCCAGTCGGTTAACCGTGGCGCGAAGCGAGCCTTTCAGTCGATCATCATCGACGTCCAGGGCGACGACGCTGAGCAGTTTAAGACTATCGGCAATACAGACGTCACGACGCTCAGCCGCGATGAAGTCGTTGAGAACCTTGTCGAATCCGGCCTGTGGACATCGCTGCGGCAACGACCGTACAGCAAAATTCCCGCCGTCGATTCCAAACCGAACTCAATCTTCATCACCGCGACCGATACGAATCCGCTGTGTGCGAAGCCGGAAGTGATCATCGCCGAACGTGAGCAAGACTTCCGCTTCGGCGTGCAGATCATCCGCCGCCTGACTGAGGGAAAAGTGTTCCTCGTCAGTTGCCCCGGAGTCACGCTGCCCGGCGAAGAACTTGCCGATGTGGACGACGTGGAATTTGAAGGGCCTCATCCGGCCGGCCTCGTCGGAACGCACATCCACTTTCTCGATCCGGTCAACGAAAACAAGCAGGTCTGGCACATCAATTATCAGGACGTCATGGCAATCGGCCATCTGTTCCTGACCGGCGAACTTGATACGCGGCGTGTTGTCTCATTGGCAGGCCCGGCTGTTTACAAGCCTCGACTTGTTCGAACGCGGCTCGGAGCGTGTATCAAAGAGTTGACTCGCGGTGAACTTGCCGACGGCGATGTCCGGGTGATCTCCGGTTCGGTCCTTTCAGGCCGAGCGGTCACTGAAGGCCCGTTCGGGTTTCTGTCGCGATATCACCTGCAGGTTTCCGCCGTGCTCGAAGGACGCGAGCGAGAGTTCCTCGGCTGGCAGAAGCCGGGCCTTGATAAGTTCTCGCTGCGGAAGGTCTTCGCCTCAGCATTCCTGGCACCGAATCAAAAGTTCAAATTCACGACCTCAACCGGTGGCAGCAAGCGGGCGATGGTTCCGATCGGCATGTACGAAGACGTCATGCCTCTGGACATCATTCCGACCTTCCTGCTCCGCTCATTGATTATTGAAGACACTGACCAGGCATCCGCTTTGGGAGCCTTGGAGCTTGATGAAGAAGACCTCGCCCTGTGCACCTTTGTGTGTCCGGGCAAGTACGAATACGGATCGCTGCTGCGGAAGAGTCTTTCGGTCATCGAAAGCGAAGGATAGTTCCGCAGCCAGGAACGCGGCGAATGGTGTCGACAGTAAACCGTCGCCGCAGTCTGCGTTCTGAATGACACGGCTGAAGATCACCACCGGCCAGACTGGCCAGTGACGTTTCTGCATAGTGAAAGTTGTGAAAGACAGACATGAAGCCGCTCAGACGGTTACTCGACGCCGTTGAACCGCACTTCTCGAAAGAGGGGAAACTGCGGATGGCGTACCCGTTGTACGAAGCGTTGGACACGTTTCTATACACGCCGGGTGAGGTCACGTCGGGGCCTTCACACATCCGCGACGGCATCGACCTGAAGCGAATGATGTCGACCGTCGTCGTCGCCCTGTTGCCCTGCATCCTGATGGCGATGTGGAATACCGGCTACCAGGCAAATCAGGCAATCGCCGCTTTGGGAATTACTCCTGACGGCGCAGCCAACTGGCGATACTCAGTCATCAACGCATTGGGAATCGGCTTCGACGCAAGCAGCCTGGTCGCCAACTTTGTCCACGGAGCTCTTTACTTCATCCCGGCTTACCTCGTCACCAACATCGTCGGCGGAACCTGGGAAGTCATCTTCTCGACCATCCGCAAGCATGAAGTTAACGAAGGATTCCTCGTTACCGGCTTCCTGTTTCCATTGACGCTTCCGCCAAGCATTCCGCTCTGGCAGGTCGCGGTCGGAATCAGCTTCGGAGTCGTTATCGGCAAAGAAGTCTTCGGCGGAACTGGTCGAAACTTCCTTAATCCGGCACTCACCGCGCGAGCGTTCCTCTACTTCGCTTACCCTACCGCCATCGTCGGCGACGCCGTCTGGACCGCTTGCGATGGCTTTACCGGAGCAACTCCGCTGGGAGCACTGGCCACCGCTGACGTCGCCGTCGGAATG
>JBLFXD010000534.1:0-5378 GCA_047611045.1 Planctomycetaceae bacterium
CTGGCGATACTTCTCACAGTACCGTGCCTACGGCCCGGCGAAGGCGAAAGAAGGCTTGCTGAAATACCAGAAGACCGACCGCGAACCGTTCCCGGATGTCTATCGACTGTTCTCGGGCGAGACGATTCCGACGAAGATCGTTGCGGCAATCGACAAGGCCGACATCAGCAAAGACGAACGTGAGAAACGACTGTTCTACGCTCAGCTTTACATTGGTCTGAACCACGCCGTCGAAGGCCGTGACGCAGAGGCGATCGTGCATCTTCGCGAGTCAACCGCCAACGAATGGGGACCGAACGGCGGCTACGGACCTCGCTACATGTGGCACGTTGGCCGAGTGCATCTTGACTTGCTATTGGCCAAACAGAAAAAGTCAGCGGGCGCTGCCAGCAGCAAGCCATCGAGCAAAACGAAGCCGTCGAAGCCGTCCGACGACGGACGCTGAGCAATGCATGTCGCCATCATAACCGCTGGCGGTGCGGGCATGTTCTGCGGTTCGTGCATGCACGACAACACGTGGGCTCGCGCGCTGCGAGACGCTGGTCACGACGTCATCCTCATCCCAACTTACACCCCCATCCGAGTCGACGAAGAAGACTTGAGTTCGCGACGCGTCTTTTTCGGCGGGATCAACGTTTACCTCGAACACAAATCGAAACTCTGGCGCACGCTGCCTCGCTGGATGACGAAGTGGGTCGATCGTCCATCGCTCATTCGATTCGCAACCCGCTTCGGAGTCAGCAACGACGCGGCCGAACTCGGCGATTTGACACTCGACATGCTCGACGGCGAACTGGGTTCTCAGCGACGCGATGTTGAAGAGCTGGTCGCGTTTATCGCCAACGACTTGAAACCCGACGTCGTCTGTTTCAGCAATGCGCTGCTTGTCGGCGCGGTCAGATCGCTGCGGGAAAACTTTGTCGGCAGAATCTTCTGCACGTTGCAGGGCGATGACATTTTCCTCGATGGTCTTTCCACAGAACATCGTGAGGGCGCGATCGACCGAATCAGCATGCGGGCCGCGGACTTTGACGGGTTTCTGGTCCACAGTGATTACTACCGCGACCACATGTCGCGGATGCTGCGTCTGCCAGTCGAGAAGTTTGCCCGCATCCCGCTCGGCATCGACTTCACAGGATTCTCGCCCGGTGAGCGGCCTCGTGCCGATGACGATTTTCGCATTGGGTACTTTGCGCGGGTTTGTCCGGAAAAAGGCCTGCACGTCCTTGTCGAAGCCGTTCGCAAAGTCCGCGTTGAACACCCTTCGGTAAAGCTGGTCGCCGGGGGGTATCTCGGAACGCGCGACGTCGCTTACTTCGACAAACTCAAGAAAGACGCGCGCGATCTGGGGGACGCTTTTGAATACATCGGTAGCCCGGGCGAACAAGCCGACAAGGTCTCATTCCTGCAGAGCCTCGACGTTCTCTCAGTGCCCGCTCCCTACAAAGAGCCCAAAGGAATCTATGTGCTGGAGGCTCTGGCTTGCGGAGTTCCGGTCGTGCAACCAGCGCATGGTGCCTACCCGGAGATGCTCGCCGTAACGCAGGGCGGACTGCTTTTTGAGCCGGGAAACGTCGACGACCTTGCAGAAAAACTATGCAGATTGATTGCCGATTCATCGAAACGCGACGAGCTGATTGTTCGAGGAAGCTCGCTCGTCCGGGAGTGTTACAGCCTGAGGGCGATGACAAATGCCACCGTATCCGCGTTTGCGGCTTTTCCGCACAATGCGACGAATGTCATTTCAGCCGATCCTGACAGGCAGGAAACTCCTTGAAGCGGGGATTATTGAGTGGTAACGTTACCCAGCTACTCCTTAGCACCTCTTTCAGTTTCTTCTTCCGCGGGCTTTCTGGCAGCAATCGTTGACACATCTCAAGCTGTCTGGTCGGTGGTTCGGATCGGCATTTCGAAGGCGTATCAAATTTGTACGTTGGACCAATGTCGCATTTTGAAGTAGTCCGACTTCTGTAACAACTCCAAATCTGGTTCCCGCCCTCGGTTCGGCTGGTTTCTCGTGGTGGCAATTCACAAAACGGTGTTGTACCGTTTGACGATTCCCTCTGGCAGAAACCGCACATGTACAGTGAATTCCGATTCGCGAATCGCTGTCGTTTGAAGGAAAACTTCGTGCGAAGAACTACCGATACCAATCGGATTGTGAAACAGCTTTGCCGCGCATGTCTCGGCCTGGCCGTTGCGGTGACGTTGGTCGCGTCACCACTCACTTCATGCTTCGCACAGCCTGCTGATTCAGGCCTTCCGGAACGCTTTCGACCGCCACCGCCGATTCCTCCCGAGCTTTCCATCGAAAAGCCGTTGATCACTGAGGAAGAAGTCACCGCCTGGAAGCCGAAGCGGCTTGAGTTCCAGGACGCCCTCGATAAGAAGTCCACGCCAGCAACGATGAAGGTTATCGACGAAGGCTTTCGCGTCCTGGTGCACGACCTGTCGATCGTTGAAAATCGGGCCGAGCTGACCGGCATTCGCAAGTCGATCGTCAGATATATCGACATCAATGTGGAAACCAGAAACGAAGCCGGGAAAAAGTTCGCCTGCAAGACTGTCGTCAAACATGCGAAGACGTTGCTGGACGGAAATCTCCATGTCCGCATGCAGGCTGTCCTGCTGATTGGGTCGCTGAATGTCTCCCCGGAAGTGCCGGGGATCCGTCTCAAACCGGCGGTGGCTTATGTCGATGGTCTGGCAACGCTCCTGGACATCATCCGGGCTCCCGAAGGCGGAATCGATCAACCGGAATCCGTTCGGATACTGGCGGCGATGAGCGCCCAACGGCTTCTCGCCGAGGGTAGGCACACGCTTCAGGTGAACAGCAAGATTCCTGTCGACTGCGCGCAGCGAATGCTGGCTGAACTGACGGGAAACGGCTCCGACTGGTATCACCAGCGTTTGATTGAAGGATTGGCTGAAACCGCTCTTTCGAGTGTTCCCAACGAACAGAATCAACAGGAACCGCTGATTGTGGAAGCGATGGCCAAAATTCTGGCCAACCCGCGACGCTCGAATGAAATCCGTGCCCGAGCGGCCTATTTGTTAGGCCGAGTACCGATGCCTGGCGGGTTACAGTCAGCGCCGATCGCCTATTCGATCGTCAAGCTGGCTCAAAAGATTGCAACTGAAGTCAACCAGGGACGACTTCCTGGCGGTATTGCGATCTTTCAATTGAATGACATCTACCTCTCATTCGTTCCGCAAGTGAAGGGCGAAACGACAACTGATGGCAGAAAGGGCGCAGGCCTGCTTTCGACACTCAATCAGAAACCGATCAAGGACGCGCACGCGGACATCAAGCCCGTCTTTCAGTCGATTTTCCGGCAATACCAGGCGGCAGGGAACAAGCCGATACAAGCGTCCTTCGCACCGGGCTTGATCGGCAAGCTGACCGCTTGGCCGAAACCGGCCGACATGGCACTTGCACAAGGTCGCGACGATATTGCTGCCAAACCGCTCAAACCGGCCGCAGCAGCAGCAGTTCGCCCCGGGACACCCGCAGCGCCGCAGCCGCAGGCGAATCGGCAGGGCGATAATTCCAGGCAGGCCAGCTAACCTCGCCTCGTCGTCACAAGTGACGGAACCATCGTCCTGAAATCGATGAAACTGCTGCCTGGGCACTCGAATCGGGCGAACTGTTCAGGCAGCTCGCCGGTAATTGGGACGACGGTGGCAATCAGCCCGTCATCCCCGTCCACTGCGGATCGTTGACTCCGTTTCGGGCAGGGATACACTTTTGTGTCTCCGCTCACGCGTCCTGCGCTTCTTCGCGGGCAAACCGAGTGGACAGCTTTTCGTTACCAGATCATTCCGGTTGCCGATTCCGGCGGACTGATGTCCGTCGACAGGCGAACCCGGCACCCTGAAGGCATGCTTCCGGGCGAAATCTGGTTACTTCTGACCAGTTGAACTGGCTGTCCCTGCCAACTGTTGCCCATGCTCCCTGAGAAGATTCTCACGCGGTCAGTCCGTCGAGTTTTGACTGAGCAGGCAGCAGGCGATCTCTATCCAGGACAGCCTGAGAATAACCGCGAGAGTACAGTCTGATGGCCCAGTCCAGAGACCTTTTTGACGACAGCACCATGACGTTCGGCGAGCACCTCGAGTGCCTGCGGACTCATCTCATCCGCGCAATCATCGGCCTGTTTATCTGCGTGATCGGTTCGTTGTTCATCGGGGACCGCCTTGTCGCCATCGTCCGCTCGCCAATCGACAAGGCATTGCGGAGAGCAGCCCAGGTCGAGGGTGCCCCGCAGCTCAACATCGACGATAGCATTGCCGACGTCACGATGACCGACATCTGGCAAAGCATTCAGGAGAAGGTTGGACTGGCCGAACCGCAGGAAGAACCCGAACCCTCAACGGAAGCAACGCTTGCCAACACGATCGCCGCCATCGACACGGGAGAGCCTTACGATCGGACGATCCGAGTCAGCATCATGCCATCTGAACTCGCCTCTGCATTGCACACTTATGATCCGGACAACTATCCCGCCGCAAAGACACTGCCCGACGACGGAAAAGAAGAACCTCTGTCAATTCGCATCGCCGCACCGGAATTTCAACAACTTGAAACGGTGATCGATCGGCAGAACCAGGCTGTTACGTTGAACGTTCAGGAAGCGTTCATGACCTATCTGAAAGTCGCGTTCATTTCCGGTCTGCTGATTGCCAGTCCGTGGGTCTTCCGCGAACTGTGGCTGTTCGTTGCCGCAGGCCTGTACCCCCACGAGCGAAAATACATCTACATTTACCTGCCGATGAGCCTGTTTCTGTTCACTGGCGGAGCCGCCTTCTGCTTCTACGCGGTCTTTCCGTTTGTGCTGCAGTTTCTGCTCGGGTTCAACTTGCTGCTGGACGTCAACCCGCAGATTCGATTATCCGAATGGATCAGTTTCGCCGTCATGCTGCCTGTCATGTTTGGAGTCAGCTTCCAGCTACCTTTGGTCATGCTGTTCCTTGAAAGAATTTCGGTCTTCGAAGTCGTCGACTATCGCGAGAAGCGGCGCATGGCCGTTCTTGTCATCGCGTTTCTTTCGATGATCCTGACGCCGGCAGACCCAATGAGTATGCTGCTGATGATGTTCCCGCTGATTCTGCTTTACGAATTCGGCATCATTCTCTGCGGCTTCAAAGCAAATAAACCCGAGGTCGAAGGTCTTGATCCTGTTTGAGTCTGTCCTCGACTTTGAAATGAAACTCGCATGACAAAGAGCGAATCCGACAGCAGCCAGGCAGATATCGGCATCGTCTCGGCGTTGCCGATCGAACTCGCCCCGTTCATGGACCGGTGCGAAAAGGTCAAGCACTACAAGGGCGAAGACCTTACCTTTCGAGGCGGGCGGTACGACGGCATCCGAGTCGTC
>JBLFXD010000535.1:0-5369 GCA_047611045.1 Planctomycetaceae bacterium
GAAGTAGCAGTTGGAAGTAGCTGTTGGAAGTAGCTGTTGGAAGTAGCTGTTGGAAGTAGCTGTTGGAAGTAGCTGTTGGAAGTAGCTGTTGGAAGTAGCTGTTGGAAGTCTGGAAATAAGTCTGGAAATAAGTCTGGAAACTGCCGCGAAGTCTTACTGAGCTCGCCAGATCCCAGCAAGCGATTCTCGCGGGATTCCGAAATCAGTTCGCCGGTGCCCGTCATCCTGTAATGCGTGCACGGGGCAACTACGACGACCGCTTGCGGAACATCGTGATCTCGTTTGCGGTGTCGTTAAATTCGACTTCGTCCATGAAAGTTCGAATTAACAGAAGGCCTCGGCCGCTGACTCGTTGCAGATTTGCCGGGTCGCGAGGATCGGGAAGTGACACTGGATCAAACCCCCGACCTTCGTCGCGAATTGTCCAGCGGCAACCTTCGCGGTTGAACTCGGCCGTGACGTAAACTTTTCGACTACGAAACGGTTCCTGCTGCCGCCGTTCGTCACCGAGCTTCTGGTACGAATTGTCCTTCAGTTCTCGGAGCGTCGAATCCATCTCAAGGTTGCCGTGCTCGATCGAGTTAACCAGCCCTTCCTGAAGAGCCGTCGAGATGCGGATGATGTCTGATTCACCGCAGACTCCGAGCTGTCGCATGTGGCCCTGCATGACCATGATCAACGGTCGGAGAGCGGATGTTTCGTTACCCAGTTCGAATTCGAGCCGGACGCTGGCCAGGCTTTCCAGAATCTGCTGCTCGGCTCGTTCGGACGTCGCGACGGAGAGCACGTTTCTGACAGTCTCTTCGAGATCGCGCGACAGGTTCTTCTTGGGGACGTAACTGGCCGCGCCTGCCTTGAGTGCCGAAACCGCGACCTCTTCATTACCGTGAGCCGTCATCAGGATGACAGGAATATGACGATGCAACTTGCGGATCTGCTTGGTCAGCTCCAGGCCGTCGACTTCCGGCATCTGAAGGTCGGTGACGACGACGTCCGGCAGATCGTCGGCCATCAGGTCGAGGGCTTCGCGACCGTCGCACGCGAACGCAACTTCAAGGTCGGAGTTCTTCAAACAGCCGCCCGCCAGTTTCCTGTCGACAACAGAGTCGTCAACGATCAGCACAGTGGTCATGGTATCAGCCCTTCGCAGACGGTTGACGAATCGCAGCGCCACTTTGGGCGGCGAACTACTCGTCTGACAACAAAGTCTTCAGCGGCTTCCAAATAGAGATTTACTGTTTGGGCGATGGTGCATCCTGCCCGCATGGCACCACCAGGAGCCACATTATTGAGTTCGAAACTACGGAAAACAAGCGGTCAGATCGGAATCTGTAAGGACTATTGGTCGCAGTCCCCGTGGATCGCTAAGCTACGAGCCGCTGCCTGTTTAACAGAGCCTTCTGCAAACGATTGCATTTCAACGCGACTGTTCGTTGTGGTCTGCAGCAGAAGGACCTGCTCCGGAAAGATCGGCTTCTCAAGGGGAGAGCGTTATGGCCAGACCGTTTCAGAATTTCACGCTGGTGCTGTCAGCCGTTGTGGCAATGCCGTCAATGCTTCTAGCTGTTGAGGCTGATCGAGCGGCTTCGGTTTTCGAAGGTCGGCCCTACCAGTTGCAGAGGCTCGACGAACCGGCGCCACTGTTGGTGCCTGTCAATCCGCGGACCGTCGAGATCGAACAACGCGGCAAGGCGGCCGCATGGTTCATGACCGGGCGACTCCATCAGCAACGAGAGCGATTCGACGAGGCACTGAAAGCGTACGAAAAAGCCGCCGCGCTCGAACCGGGCAGTATCGAAATCGTCCGCGCGATGATCGACATGGCTCTGAGGTTGAATCAGGGTGACAAGGCGCTGAAGTACGCCGTCGATGCAGTGAAACTCGACCCGGACGATTTCCAGTTGCTGAGGCAGCTAGGTGTCGAGATGGTCCGTGGCAAAAAGCTGGATCAGGCGATCAAGTATCTTGAGCAGGCTCGCAATTCACCGAAGCTGAAAGAGCACAGTGGCTTTTACGTTCTGATCAATCGCGACCTGGGCATCATCTACAGGGGCCTTGGCGAAATCGAGAAAGCTGCCGACGCATTCGAAGTCGTCTTGTCGGCGTTACTTGATCCTCAGAAATTCGGCCTCGATCGCCGCACCCGTGACGAGTTGCA
Source organism: Planctomycetaceae bacterium (assembly GCA_047611045.1). Classification (GTDB taxonomy): domain Bacteria; phylum Planctomycetota; class Planctomycetia; order Planctomycetales; family Planctomycetaceae; genus JABMPE01. The sequence continues at coordinate 2,159 of JBLFXD010000535.1, forward strand.
AAAACATCGCAGCACCTCGTACGAGCAGATTGGTCAGGTGTTTCTGCAGGCAAAGCGAAATGACCGTGCATTGACGGCTCTGGAAAAAGCCAGTGCCGAGCGAAGTGGTAAGCCTGGCGGAGTGAACTATCTGCTCGCTCAGCTCTACTTTCAAAAGGAAGACTACGCCAGCGCGCAGAAGCAGATCGACATCTTCTTCAGCTCGAAGCTGGACAAAGGCCGCGCCCCCTACTTGTTGCTCCAGCAGATTCTCGTCAAGACGGACAAGGAAGACTCACTGGCCCCTCGCCTTGAGCAGCTGATCAAGGACGATCCGACGAACCGCGAAGCCAAAGCATTCCTCGCCGAAGCATATCTTGCGAAAGATCGACTGGAAGAAGCCGAAGAAATTTTCACCGCGTCGCTTAAGGATGGCCCGTCGCCTGCAGCTTACCTGGGACTGGCGCAGATTTATCGTCGCCAGATGAAAGCGGCCGAGCTGCTCGAAAATATCTCGAAAGTCTACGTCCAGAGTTGGCAGCAACGTCCGCTGCCGGAGCCGCTGGCGACGGAGCTGGAAGTTCTGCAGAAGGACAAAACGTTTCAAGACGACTTCCTGAAGATCATTCGCGAACAGACGGGCGACGGTGCCCACGCCGAGCACTTCGGCAAACTGCTTTTCGTTGCCGAGATTGTCGAAAGAGCTGAACGAACGGAGGACGCTGCGGAGCTTTACCGCCTCGCACTCAACGCAAACCCTGCGCAGGCTGCACCTGTTTACAGGGCGTTGGGGGGACTGCTGATGGGAGCTGAACTTTACACCGAAGCAGCTGCGGTCTACCGGGAAGCCATCGACAAACCGCTGCTGCAGGGTTCAAAAGTGGACTACCTTTACAGGCTCGCCATCGTGCTTGAACTTTCTGGAGAAACGGATCCCGCACTTGAGGCTCTGGCTGACGCGAGCAAACTTCTACCTCGAGAGATCCCTGACTTAGTCTTCCGGGAAGCTTGGATTTACTACCACGCCCACCGTTCAAAGAAGGCGGCTGAAAAGTTCGAAGCCTTCATCGTGAAGTATCCAGACGCTGGCCCGCTAACAAAGCAGGCGAAGTTCAGCTTGTCGGCGGTGTATGTCCAGCTTGGAGAACTCAAGCGTGGCGAAGAGATTCTCGAAAAGTTCCTCGCCGAGAATCCCGACGACATTGGCGTCAACAACGACCTCGGCTACCTCTACGCCGACCAGGGAAAGAATCTTAAGAAAGCTCGCAAGATGATCGCGAAGGCGGTCGAAGCAGAACCGGAAAACGCCGCCTACCTCGACAGTATGGGCTGGGTACTGTTCAAACTGGGCGAGCACAAAGAAGCAATCACCTGGCTCGTCAAAGCAACGAAGCTTGAAACCGGCAACGACGCCACGATCTGGGAACACCTCGGCGACTGTTACGGCGCGATCAAAGAAACGTCAGACGCCACCAAGGCCTGGGAGAAGGCTTTGGAACTCGTCAAGAAAGAGAGCCATCCGGACGAGGAGTTGATCAAACGCGTGGAAGAGAAACTGAAAGCTCAGAAGTCGGATGTCGGTAAGGTGAAGGCCGAGTCCAAAGACGAACCTTGATCGAACATTGAACTGTCCGGCACCATTTTTGCGAATGTCACCTCTCCCGCTTGCGGGAGAGGTCGGCCTGTCAGGGCCGGGTGAGGGTTTCAGTGTTGAAAGAATCTGCCGTTCGATTGACTTCAGACTCTAACGCCCTTTCACCTGCGGCTGAGACCGCGGCCCTCCCCCCACATTCGGGTGAGGTGACGATGAATTGAAAGTAATGCTGCGAACGAAGCAGCCACTCACGGGATGGAAACTGGCAACAGGATGGCACGCGAGAAGACCTTTCAGAGTTCTGACGACGACGAAGAGCCCGCGCCATTTCGGTCGTCGTTCGACCTTAACGACGAACAGCACGACGATACGCTGCGCCCTCAGCGGTTGTGCGATGTCGTCGGTCAGCGGAAAGTCGTCGACCGGCTGCAGATCATGATTGACGCTGCAAAAATGCGCAGCGAGCCTCTTGGACATCTCCTCCTGGACGGCCCGCCTGGCCTGGGCAAGACGACATTCGCGACGGTGCTTCCTCGCGAGCTGGGGACCGAGTGCCTGATCACGTCGGGACCGCTGCTGGCGGCTCCCAAAGATCTGCTGCCCCACATCACAAATGCTGGACGAGGCTCGGTTCTATTCATCGACGAAATTCACCGCATGTCGCCGGCAGTCGAAGAGTTCATCTACCCGGTGATGGAAGACTTCCGCGTCGACATCACACTGGGCGAAGGCATGAACGCTCGCACGATCAACATGCAGATCGAACCGTTCACCGTGATCGGAGCCACGACTCGCAGCGGCATGCTGACAGCTCCGCTGCGTGATCGATTCGTAAACCGCCTCCACCTCGACTATTACGAACTCGACGAACTTGCCGAGATCATTTGTCGCAACGCTAAGAAGCTGAAGGTTGAGATTGACGAGGCTGCAGCCGACGAACTCGCCATTCGAGCCCGCGCCACACCAAGAATCGCCAACAACCTACTGAGCTGGGTCCGCGACTTTGCAATGGTCAAAGCAAAAGGCGTTATCACAAAGCAGGTCGCCGAAGACGCGCTCGCCATGCAGGAAGTTGATCGCCTCGGACTCGAAGAGCCCGACCGCAAGTACCTCCAGACACTGGTCAAAATCTTCGCCGGCGGCCCGGCCGGAGTTCAGGCCATCGGCCACAGCATCAACGTCCCCGTCGACACACTGGAAGACGAAATCGAACCCTTCCTCCTCCGCAACGGCCTCATCCAACGCACCCCCCGAGGCCGCATCATCACCTCCATCGGCCTCGCACACATCGGCATGACGCTGCCCGAACAGAATGGCGGTGACACAACTCCGTCAACGCTGTTTTAGCCCCGACAACACATGCACCGAATGAACGATTGCATGGCCGATTGATCAACCAACAGCGTCTTCACTCACACAGTACGAGCACTGTGAGTGGGCCGGGTTTAGATCCTGTTTCGCGATACTGCGATTTCCAAACACCGGTAGCCGCGACGGAGCCGTGTCTGCCCCGAATGGCACTGCCGGGAATTTTGCAGAGATCAGCGCAGCAGCTACCCTCGCAGGCATGGCTGCGTTTATTTTTGTGATGCGCGCCGGTGAGAAGTCAAACAGGGGAGTGGCTGGCCTTCATGGTTC
>JBLFXD010000536.1:0-5356 GCA_047611045.1 Planctomycetaceae bacterium
AAAAGTAAGTACTGCGAATTTCAGAAGACTTGCGGTTTCGATAAGCGACTTCCGTACGAGCAAGCAACTGCTCGGTTTCCGGAGCGTAAAAGTGCATCAGATTCGCTGTCTCGGGGTTGGCGACGCCGGCCTTCTTGAAGAGGGATGCATCGGCCTTCTTCCGCGAACCGCCTCGCCACGTCATGTACAGGCGGTCTTCGCCTTTGCCTGTTTGCACGACCCGCTTAGCAGGTCTCGGCTTGGACAGTTCCTTGATGAAGACAAGCCGGCCATCCTTAAACAACGCACCGAGTTCGATTTTGAAGAAGTCCAGTTGTTTGGCGTAAGTTTCAAGATCTCCGTCGTCGAACTTGATTCGCCAGCGTTGTTCGCGACCGATGCCGCCTTTGCCGCCACCGCCCATTCCGAGCGGGCGACCGCCAGTACCGGATGCGCTGCCGACCTGACCGGAGTTCGCAGACTGGTCCGACTTCAGCGTCTCGACTTCCTGGCTGGCCGAGTCGGAAAGCTCGACAATCGTTTCCAGCATCTCTTCAATCTGACTCTCTTCTTCCACAGACTCAGCGATGGCCGGGTCAGGAACTTCCTCTTCCGGAGACTCAAGCTCCATCGTTTCGTCAGGGCTGCCGTCTTCGTAGCCGCCAGGCATTTCGATAATTTCGAACGGCACCGGTTCAGGGGCAGCAGGGATTCGATTCGTAAACCAGACGGCAATCAGCAGCGCGGTCAGTCCGAGCAGGCCTGCGACAGCTGCAATCATCCCAGCCGACGCTTTGTCGTACTGAGTGGTCCCCATCACTGGTGGCGGAGGGGCTCCAACTGTCGGCGGCGCTTGAGACATGGACCGTGCAGACTCCACTGGCAGGTGTCACGAACGTTTGGCGATAACGCGAATCTTCAATAGCTGAAATGTAAAGACAAGACTTCAAACGCAACAGCGGCTGTCGGCAAAGAATGCCATTAGCTGTTTGGCGGTGGCCCAACCGGAGAGTTTTTCGCTGCAGGTTTAGAATTTGCACGTTCCGAAAACGGTCATTGTTCAGAACATGCCTCTCCTGAATGGAGAGAAAAATCAGATAAGACCGGCCATCGTATTTCTCCCATTTAACCCTGTCAACGACCAGTCAGGAGCCAGCGTCTGGGCGACTTGAAAGCCGTCTTCCCGTGAGATTTTAAACGTCTCGTTGATCCATGATGAGTGTGCTTCAGTCATGAACTACGACTCCAAGTGATCTTGTAATCGACTGTTCAAGTCCGTGAGTTCGATCCCAATGATGACAAATGATTTGCTCGACGAAGTTCCTCCGCTGCCGATTTCTATCTGCGAGTTCTTCAGCCCGAGCTCAGCAGCGATGACCTTTGCTAATGCCTTGTTCGCTTTTCCTTTTTCGGGAGCCTGAGTGACGGAAACTTTCAAAGCTCCGTCATGCTGACCGGTGATCCCGTTCTTCCTGGCGCCGGCCTGAGCTTTCACCGGCAGCAGGATGCCTCGTTCAGTCTGCACCAGATCGATCACGGCCAGCGATGCTCCGATTACGGGGTGAGAATCTGACTCTTTGAGTGGTAACTATTCTCACATTCATTGAGGAATCGCCGTCACTGACTTAATCAGCTGCCAGCAAATCGTCGCCGTCCCTGCTCCCACGCAGTAATAAGCGAACCAGTACAGCCGCCCTTTGGCAATCAGCCCGACAAGCCATCGAAGCGTGAACAATCCGACCAGGAACGCGGTGATTCCGCCGACGACAAGCGGCACAGGATCGCCGATGACCAGGTCACCAGAAATGACATCCTTTGCTTCCAACAACGCCGCACCACCGATAACCGGAACCGCCATCAGGAACGAAAACGCCGCAGCCGCGTCCCGCTTTAAGCCGAGTGCCAGTCCGCCCGAGATCGTGCTTCCTGACCGGGAAATTCCAGGCACAAGTGCAGCCGCCTGAAAAAGACCGATAACGAGCGCTTTGCCAAACGATAACTGGTCATAATCCAGTTCGTTGCGTTCAAGCTTTTGCCCACTCACCAATAGAGCGGCGGTGACAAATAACGCCACGCCAGCGACCAGAGGTGTGTTGAAAACATCCGTAAACAGATCTTTCGCAAGCACTCCCAGCAGCCCGGCCGGAACGGACGCGAGAACGATTAACAGGCAAACCTTCGGCTGCAATCGCAGTTTCAACAGTTGACTTCGATAGACGATCAAAATTGAAAACAGCGTTCCGGCGTGCAGCACGACATTCATCAGCAGTTTGCTGGCGTCATCACTTTCCGTACCGGCCGACTGGTCCAGCAACGCGCCAACAATCACCAGATGTCCGGACGAGCTGATCGGCAGGAACTCGCCGACCCCCTGCACGATGCCCAGAATGATTGCGTGAAGGATTTCCATATCCGAAGAGTCCGTCCCTGATTGATCAACTTTGTGACCGCAGCTTTCGGGATGCTAGTGACTCGAAAGTCGAGCGACCAGTTGCTCGGCAGCGTGACGAGGATTATCCGCCCGGCAAACGGCCCCGCTGATCGCAATGCGCGACGCACCAGCGGCAAGCACCTGATCGACGTTCGTATGATCGATGCCGCCGATCGGGAACCACGGCAGCTGAATCTCGGCCGCGACCTCTCGCACAAAGTCGAGTCCAGCAAATTCATCAAACGACTTCGTTCCCGATTCGAAAACCGGACCGACGCCAATGCAACTGGCTCCGTCGAGGACGGCGTCGCGAGCCTGCTCGATTGAATGCGTCGAAACTCCGATCAGGCATTTGGGGCCGACGATTCTGCGAACATCGCGAACGCTCAATTCTTCCTGCCCAACGTGAACACCGTCCGCTTCACATAAGACGGCGAGGTCCGGCCGGTCGTTCATGATCAGAAGCGTCCCGGATTCCCGCGTGATTCTGCGAACTCGCCGGGCATATTCGAGCAGTTCGCGATCGGGCATCGACTTCTCGCGAATCTGAACAATCCGAATTCCGCCAGCGATTGCTTCGGTCAGAACGTCCTCAACGTCACCGTGGCACTGATCAGAACTCAGCAGCAGATAAACATTGCGATTGTCAAATCGCTTTCGCGAATCGATCGTCGTGAGCACCGCCTTTTCGATCGAATACAGCTCGTAACGAAGTTGTTCGAGCTTCTGCGACGCCCCCCGTTGGGCTGGCCCTCCGACTGATGTCGGCAGAACTTTTGAGTACTCCTCCAATGTCCGCGTCGCTTCCTGAACACGTTTCAACCGGGCCTTAACGACAGACAGCGAGTCCGTTCTCGCCATCTCCGCCTGAGTCGTGATTTTAGTGCCAACGTCAGCTCTCGTGTTTCGGCAGTCGATGAGCGACTGCGAGTCGACATCCTGCAAAACGGAACGCAACTGATGACGCGCTGACTTCAGCAATTCCGACAGGTGTGCATCGTCCAGCGAGAATCGGACAAAGTCTTCGACAACGCGCAATCCTTCTCTCGCTCGATTGGCAGAGGCGTCAAGAATTCGAAGCACCGTCGTCTGCTCACCGTCAGATACTGTTTGCAGATCGATTTCGAACGAAACTGGCATCGGCTCTGCCAGCAGTTCCGGTTGATCAGGTCCTGGTTTGAACGACTCAGCCGTCACGCCAAATTCAAACAGGAACGCCGAAATGTTCCTGTCGACCTGAATGATCGCCGCGAGAAGGTGCAGGCTCGAAGTCTCGACGTCGCGTCCCTCATTGCGAGCCGTTTGTTGAGCGTGTCGATGCACTTCGCCGAGCGATTCACTTTCGTCAGGAGATTCTGCGCCGTTCACCGTTTCAAACACGGCAGCGACGTCGCGCGTCAAAGCTTCCAAAGCGTCGTCGGCGAGCGTGTTCCCTACGGTGGCGACATCGGCTGGAATCTCTCGTTCTTCCGAATTGTGAGCCGAACTGGCAGGCGAGCGACCATTCCAGATGCCGCCCTGTTCGACGATCGCTCGTGTCACGCCGGCAAGTTCCAGCAATTCAAACGCGTGGGACTCTTCTTCAAACATTGCCCACAGCAGATGCGCCGGCAGCACTTCCGGATGCTTCCACCGGGCAGCCTGACAATTAGCCAGTTCAACCGCTCGGCGGCTTCCCTCGGTAAGACTCCTGCCCTGCATCATGAATCCCGTGCGGTCGTGAATAGTCTGCTGATTCTTAGGAACGCAGCTTCGAGGCCGCTGCGGAAACCAGTCCCTGGAGCGGCAGATAAGGACAGTGTATCGCGTCGGCGAAGTAGGGAACCAGCAGTCGAGCACCGCCGCCCGTCAGCAATACTTTGTGATCGGAATTCTCGAGCTCGGTCGATGTTTGCTGATCGCTTAGCCGAGCTATCAATTCCCGGACGGCCCCAATCTGTCCCCAGAAGACTCCGCTCATAATCGCCGCCTGAGTGTTGCTACCCAACGCCGGATGACAATCTTCGCTCGGCGGCAGATTAAACAATTCATCCATCGAGATGAGCGGCAGAACTTCGGTGTACTCATTCAATGCTCGTGCGCAAAGCGTGAAGCCGGGCAGAATCGCTCCGCCGGAGAAGCTGCCGGTCGCGGAAACAAGGTCGACGGTCGTCGCCGTCCCGCAGTCAACGATGATCGCAGCCTGTCCCGAATCACGAACGACGTTAGCAGCGACCGCATTCAGCAGTCGATCAAGCCCGACTCGGTTCGGCTCGTCAACTTCTACGTCGAGCGTCAACAACTTAGCGTTTCGCATGACGACAGGCTTCGCGAGCCACTCCGGCCATTCGGCCACGACGCGATCAACTCCATGCTGATTGGAACCGACAATCACCGAATGACGGTTTCTGGTTCGATCGTGGTTTCCAAAGACTGCGTCCCAATCGACTGACGTATTGAGAGGAATCGAATGAAAATCAACACACTCCGGCAGCTCCGCAAACGAGGTGAGCTGAGACCTGTTCGATGCTTCAAACAGTCCGATCTTGGTTCGGCTGTTTCCAACGTCGATCGCCAGCCAGAAATTGTCTGAATCAGTCGACAATGAACGCCTCGTTTCTTCCGCCAGGATGCTCAGACAGATTTCGGCACACCGATAAACGCGAATAGTCGCTAATCACTAAGTGGTCGAGTTCGCAAATTCGCATAGGGTAACCCGAAGCGTCAGCGAGGGTTTTGAATGCGTCAGAGTCCCTCGCTGACGCGCTTCGAAGTTGCACGGTTTCGGACAGCAGCAGAATTGGCCGAAGGCCATTCCTCACCGTAGCCTGGGGCATCGCCCCAGGGAGTCGAAAAAACAAGGCCCTTTTGGCCGAAGGCCATTTTCACGTCACACAGCGATGTCAGTGAGTATGGCCTTCGGCCAATGGGATTCGTAACGAATCGAAAACCTGGGGCGGTGCCCCA
>JBLFXD010000537.1:0-5354 GCA_047611045.1 Planctomycetaceae bacterium
TCCGCCCACGCTCGTGATCACGTTTTCGCAATTCCCGCCGCCAAACGTAAAACGTCGGCTCCGAAACCCCGCTCTCGCGACACCACCTTCTGATCGACTGGCCGCTCGCCGACTGTCGCTCAAGCTGCCCCCGCCAGTAAGCTTCTTTCTCCACACTACGCCGCTGATTCGCCATCGCTCGGAGCTCCAGACTGAGGGAAAATAAATCACCTCAGCATAAAGCCCCTGCAAGATGCACTTCACCGTGCGCTTACGGACTGGCTGCAAGCGTCGACGCGCTTGGCTTCAACGTAAGCGCCAAGGTCGACCAGCTTCTGTACCCATGCGTCTACGAGGACGACGGATTCCTCTACTTCGCGCTGCCAACGTCAATGAAGAAGTTCAAAATCGTCGGAACGCACACCAACGGCAGGAAGTCAAAATTCCCTGGCGAGTACAACGTCACGGTCAAAGCTCTCACGAAGTAACTGCAATCTTCGGTGTGCCGGAGCGATCGGTCGCTCTCCGATGACGTCTGTTGATCTGCATTCATGCACTGATGCAAAAAATGATCCCACCGAGCAAAGGCTCGGTGGGATCATTTTCATTGATAGCAGATTCAGTTTGTTCGGGACTACTCGGTGGTTGCTGCCCCACCGCCCATCATCTCATTCTCGTAATCCGGGCTGCTCTCAAGTTCTGCCGCTTGTGCTTCAGCGGCTTCGTCTGTTTCCGGTGCCCCGCCGCAACCGACAAACGACACGGTCATCAGAAGCATGAGTAGGAGAGAGAAATAGCGTTTCATCAAACAACCTTCCTGAAAGATGTAATTCGCAACGGTCGAAATGCAGTCACTGCCTGACCGGCAGTGACCGCACTAAAAGTAAAAACAGACAAGACTTCGTGAGTGACCTGTGCCACGTCGACAAAGTTGAAACAACTGCCCAGCAGCTTTCAGCTCCACGACAGTAGTCGAGTTCTAGAAGTCACCAATCTCTCCACCGTCGTCACGTGTGCATGCCCGACGTAACGTCAGCATGTCGACAGTCTCTCCGATGGTTCTGACAGCACCGTCTGCAAGGAGGACATTAACGCCGCCGGTGTGCGGTGAATACAAGCCATTATTGGATCCAAAGTTGCTACCAATCCCGGCACTTGCAAGTACTCCATTGCCCTTGATCTTGACGAAGTTTGGCGGGTAATTGATGAACGTGATATTAAACATTCGCTCGTTATGTGCGTTGACATCGTTGCGAGGAGAACCCATCAGGAATCCATGAGTTCCTTGAATGTTGATCGGACTATCGTTCGCGTCAGACGCGTAGTCAGAAGCTTCGCCGACGGCAATCACATTCGATGTTCCGTCGGTAATGTCTCTGAAGAGGATCGATCTCGTCGGAATGAGCACACCGCCATAGGCTCCTCGTCCGTTGTTATGGGCGCCACAACATCCGGTGCGAGTCCATTGCGGGTGACCTGACAAATTTACAAACGCATCCTGGGGGACCAGGTCGGTACGACTGTTGCCGTTGGCTGCTCCACCGATACCGATGTAGTGCGGAGTATTGATGCGGTTGCCGCCGCCACTGTCGTGAACATTTGGCAACGAACTTGAAGGGCAGAGCATCACTGAAATCGGGTTTCCATTAGCCGCTCGTCCATTCCGGAAACCTGCGCTCCAGTTCTGAGGGTGCCCCTGAATCGACCCCGTGTTGTGAGTCCAGCCAGGATGATTCCCTTCAAATACCAGCTGGTCATAGAGCCCGGCCTGGTCTGTGTATGGCAGGATTCTTGGCCACCAGGAGATTCCCCAGTGACCGGATTGAGTAGAGGTCGTTCCGTTCGGCAGGCTTGAGTTGACGTCGTGATAGTTGTGGAGTGCAATTCCAATCTGCTTGAGATTGTTCTTGCATTGAGACTTGCGTGCCGCCTCTCTTGCCTGTTGTACCGCGGGCAGAAGCAGCGCTACAAGAATCGCAATGATCGCGATGACCACCAGCAATTCAATCAGCGTGAAACCTTTTCGAAGCTTTGTTGGTTTCATGACATTCTCCTTCAAAGAACTCAGAGACGAAGAAAACTGACGATCAGACTGACCGTCGGATAACGCGATGGAAGTTGTCGTCTTTTAATTACGGCGACCGAGTTTGCACGATGAACCAGGAATTCGCAATGAATTCGGCGGATCCATGCACAGCCGCCCGAACAGATTTCTAAGGCTCCTGCAGCCGTCGAACAAATCAGCCGCAGCTTATGAATTATTTGGCGATTCGGAACGCTCGGATCAAGCTTCTCCGCGCGGAAACGCCAAAAAGGTTTTTCTCAATTCTGAGGGATTCACTTCAGTAGCGAGTCAATTTTTACCTGGTTTCCGCCTTCAAGAATCGAAACTTCGGAATCGGCGGGGATATCAGTCAGCACGTCCGTCACCCCGGATGTCCACCGGATTGTGACTTTGTCGACGCGTCCGATCGGCCCCAGACCGAATGTCAACAATCGTTCGTTCGTCGATTCATAGCCGTGGCCCAGAGTGATTTGCTTTGTCCATGTCTGCTCGTTGGCTTCGACGGTGACCGTTGTCCCGACAGCGTCACGATCGACCGTGACACCGATTGGTCGAATCCGGATGAAGTGTCCTGTTTCGTCAGACGAATTGGTCAAGAGAGCTGCGGGCGTAAACAAGTGAGAAATGCAGCAGTCGGTTTTCCCGTCGCGATTCCAGTCAAGAGTGCTGAGAGATCTTCCGAGATGCATCTCCTCAAAAAACTTTCCGACCGTTGATGGCGGCAGCTGCTCGAATTTCCCTGAATGATTTCGGTAGAACTGAGGCGGCATTTCGTCTGGTTCACCTGTCGCGTCGGATCGGTCAACGTGGCCATTCGTGAGAATAATGTCAGGCCATCCGTCGAGATCGGCGTCGAGAAACTGACATCCGAAGCCAAGCTGTTCGACGCTTGAATCGAACAGCCGCGCCTCGCGAGTTCTGTCGCCCCAGACGGCGCTCCCGTCGCTTTGGAAGAGTGTATTGGCGTCGCCGTAGAAGTTGGTGATAAACAAATCCAGGTGGCCATCTCCATTGCAGTCATCGACGGCGATCCCCATCGTCGCTTGCGCCTTTCCAAGGCCGTCGCAAGCCAGGCCCATCAACAAGGCTTGTTCGGTGAACTTTAACGGTCCGTTTGTGGTTGTTTCATTTCGGAAAAAGAAGTTGTTGGTCGTGTCGTTTCCGATGAAGAGGCTGATCCTTCCGGAGCCGTCGAAGTCGGCGGCGACCAACCCAAGTCCGTTTCCGGCGTCCCGCACGATCCCGCACGTTTGAGTCACTTCATCGAATTGTCCATCGCCGAGATTCTGGTAGAGCCGGTCCTGTTCCGCCGTGAACAAGGTCGGGGCACAGGTGAGTGGCTGGCCATTTTTTCGGCAGCGTCTCTCGAGAACTTCATCGCGATTCAGATAACTCAGCGAGTAGATCTCGGGAAACCCGTCCTTATTCAGATCAACGATTGCAGGGCTCATAGTCCATTCGTCGCCACCGACGCCAGTTTCGTCGGTGACATCGCTGAATGTTCCGTCTCCGTTATTAATCAGCAGACGGTTGGGGCCGACATTGCCAACGTAAATGTCGACAAAGCCGTCGGAGTTGATGTCCCCCGCAGCAACCCCTTGACTGAAGCCTGTTTCGCTGATGAATGCCTGCTCGGCAATTTCTTGAAACTCGATTCCGTCGATGTTCCTGAAGATTTCATCGTTGAAGCTCGCCGAATCATTTTCCGTCCAAACGGCGTTGCCTTGTGCAAGCCAGAGATCAGGCCAGCCATCGGTATCGAGATCCAGTACTGCGACTCCGCCTCCGGTCGTTTCGAAAATGTGTTCCAGCCCCTTTGGCTTGCTCGAGCCGTTGAAATACTGAAAGTTCAAACCGACGTCGCTGGCGTTTTCGACAAACGAAATGCCCGAGCTGCCGTCTGGAGACTGATCGATTCTGGAGTCGACGGTGATGTCCAACCAGTCTGGAAGCGGGAAGTCGTCGAGGTTCAGGCCCGCCACCGGAATCGTCCCCGGCTTAAAACTGACATCCTCGTCGAGACGTGACAGATATTCGCGGAGCCCTGTCTCGGCCCACGTTTCCTGCGATGACATTCCGTTTATCACGAGATCACACATCGCCGCCGCTTCCCAGTACCGTCCGAGTTTGGCGAGCTGACCGGCGGCCCTTTTCATTTCGTCAAGATTGATCCCATGAGCCAGCGTCGTCATCGTCGTTTCTGCCGAAGCGAGATGCTCGGACCGTTGAGCCGCCACGAGCGCAATCTCTGACCGGCCACAGGCCTGCAGCGCCTGCGATAGCTGATAGGTTGCTTCGACATGGTTTGGCGATCGCGCCAGCGTTTCGAGAAAGCAGCGTGATGCCTCTTCATTTCGTCGTAGTCGACTCATGAAGCAACCACGGACGTACCAGGTTTGAGGATGCTGGTCTGCGTTCGCGGGCAGAGCCGCGTGCCATGACAGAAACTCGGCATCACGTTGTTGCTCACTGAGTAGCCCACCCAGGCTTGCTTGCGCGGCTGGTACGTGTGGAGCCGAAGCAAGAATCCGTCGTAAGAGCAGCTCAGCTTCCTCGTCCCGGTTATTCAGACGGTGCAGTGTCGCTTCACCAAGCAATGGCAAAGGGTCATCCGGTACCGCATTCATGCACTTCTCGATGAAGAGCCGCTCGTGAAGAATGACCGTCCGACTGCCCAGCATCGAAAGATGTTCGTTGCGTACGTTGCCCTGCCGAATCAGCTCGCGGACTGGCGCTTTTGATTCCCAGATTCGCCCTTCAATCCGCATCAGATAGGCAAGCTTGCGGGCGGCTTCCAGGTGCCGTGGATTCAGCGTCAGCGTCTCTTTGAGGTACCGTTCCGCATCTTGAGCTTGACCGTCACCGAAGGCTTTGACAGCTTTGCGGTAGGTCGCCAGAAGGTACAGCCGGGGATCAGCCTTCGATATTCGATCGTAGTAAAGACTCGCTTCTTCGGGCTTCGATTCCGCTGTTAAGGCCGCTGCCATCAGCGCGAGATTGAACTCTGAATCAGGAGCTTCGTCGAGCAGTTCTTCTGCCAGCCGTCGAGCCGTCTTATACCGAGTGGACGCCAGACAGCTGGCGGCGCGGCGCTGCTTCTGCTTGAAGTCGCTTGCACCGAAGAGCGGCTGCAGAGCGATCGCGGTGCCGATCAGTATCAGCATCACAACGATCCAGTCCTGCTTCTGTGAGCCCTTGCTAATCATTCGGGTGACTCGGTCTTGCCGGATGCGCTCGCCTTGCCGCCTTGTGGGTGTTGCCGAAAGTCCGTCAGCGCTCCCCAGATCAGCATCCCGACGCCGAGAGCGAG
>JBLFXD010000538.1:0-5348 GCA_047611045.1 Planctomycetaceae bacterium
CCCGCTGATGATTCAGCACTGGCGTGATGAATGGAAGCAGGGTGATTTTCCGTTCTACTTCGTGCAGTTGGCCGACTTTATGGACGAGTCCGCCGATCCCCAGGAAAGCGGATGGGCCGAACTTCGCGAAGCTCAGACGATGACTCTGGCCAAATTGCCGAACACCGGACAGGCCGTCATCACCGACCTCGGCGAAGCTCACGACATTCATCCGAAGGACAAGCAGAATGTCGCGAAACGTCTGGCTCGCTGGGCTCTGGCGAAGGATTACGGAATCAACATTGCCTACCGCAGCCCCGAGTTCAAATCGTCCGAAGTTAAGGGCAACAGAATCATCGTCACGATGGACCACGTTGGCGGAGGCCTGGACACGTTCGACGTTCGACAACCAGTCGGCCTTGCCGTCGCTGGTGAAGACAAAGTCTTCAAGTGGGCTCAGGGTAAGATTATCGGCAAAGACAAAATCGAAGTGTGGAGTGATGACGTCGCCAGTCCAGTCGCCGTCCGTTACGCCTGGGCCAACAATCCCGTCTGCAATCTTCAGAGCCGAGAAGGTTTGCCGGTCACTCCATTCCGCTCGGATGATTGGCCCGGCCTGACAGCCGACGTTCACAAGTAGCAATTACCAGTCTCTGCATTCGTAGGGGATGTCAAGCGAAGCGCCGGCGTCCCGTTTATCCCGTTGGCACGCCTGCGCTTCGCTTGACAATGCCCTACATTCGAACGAGTAGCCGGACCAACCGCCATGAACACTGCGCATCGAAAGCTGGTCCTGACGACGGCCACACTGCTACTGACGTGCGTTGCCGCACAAGCCGACGACTGGCCGATGTGGAGGTGCGACGCTCAGAGGACGGCGTCTTCAAACGAGACGTTGCCGTCCGGTATGAAGCTGTTGTGGTCTCGGGATTACGGGCCTCGGCAGCAGGCGTGGGACGATCCGCTTAACAATGACCTCATGACGTACGACCGGATCTTCGAACCGATCGTGACGGGCGGGCGGCTGTTTGTCGGCTTCAACGATCAGGACAAGCTGACCGCGCTGGACGCACAGACCGGAGAAGAACTCTGGTCATTCTTCACAGAGGGGCCAGTGCGAGTTCCGCCGGCGGCACACAACGGAAAAGTCTACTTCTGCAGCGACGACGGATTTCTGTACTGCGTTGATGCTGCGACCGGAAAAATTCATTGGAAGCTGCGAGGCGGCCCGAGTGCGCAACACGCGATCGGCAATCAGCGAATTGTTTCCGCATGGGTCGCGCGAGGCGGACCGGTCATCCGCGACGAAACGGTCTACTTCGCAGCCAGCATCTGGCCGTTCATGGGCACGTTTATCTACGCCGTCGATGCCGAATCCGGCACGATTCAGTGGGTCAACGACAGCACCGGCTCGCAGTACATCAAGCAGCCTCACGGCGCGCCATCTTTCGCGGGTGTGGCGCCGCAGGGAATTCTTGTCGCCACCGAGGAAATGCTGCTTGTGCCGGGCGGCCGTTCCGTACCGGCGGCGTTCGATCGTCACACCGGAGCATTTCGTTATTTCAAGTTCAACGAAGGCGGCAAGGGCACCGGCGGATCGTTTCTCGCCGCAGACGACAAGCACTACTACGTGCATACTCGACTCAGCGGAACCCGAGCCTTTGATCTGAAAGGCGGATCAAAGACCGCCTTCACACCGAACGAGCCGGTACTTTCCAACGGGCAGGTTTACGCGTCGGTCGATGAGAAAATCAAAACTCTTGTTCGTGCCTACGGTCCCGATCAAAAGACGCTGTGGGAACTTGACGTCGACGCGACGGGCGACCTGATCCGTTGCGGGCAGCATCTTGTCGCAGCGGGCAACGATTCGATAACCGCCGTCCGTCTCCCCGCAGAGAGCAAAAACAAAGCCGCCACGATCGACTGGAAGCTTCCAGCGACAGGCAACGTGCAGAGACTTCTCGCCGCTGATGGGAAACTTTTTGCAGTCACGCTTGAAGGCTCGATCCGGTGTTACGGACTCGGCGGGGGCGGCGGCGGGACGCTTCACGCGAAGGAATTTCCGCAGCCGATCGCCGTTCAGCAGGACGTGGCGAAGATTGCGGCAGACATCCTCTCATCCGGCGAGGCCGAGGGTTACGCCTTCTGGTTTGGGTCGGCAGACGACGAACTGATTGACGCCGTCGCTGCGAAATCGCCGTTCGTCCAACTGGCGGTTGTCGATTCCGACAAAGCTCGGGTTGATCGATTGCGGCAGCGAATATCCGCCGCTGGACTTTACGGTCGAGTGACCTCGCACGAGTCTGAAGCTTCAAAATTCATGCCGCCGCAGCATGTGGCTCATATGGTTTTCGTCAGGCAGGGGCTGGTAACCACGGGCGACATCGATGAGATCGCCGCTGCGTACGGAGCCGTCCGGCCTTACGGCGGGGTGATGTACTTGGTCGCTGACGAAGATCGGTCGCAGATCGCAGCATCCGTCAAAGCCATGAATCTTGAGCAGGCTGAAGTTTCCATCGCAGAGCACGGCGTTGTTGTGCGGCGAGTTGGAGCATTACCCGGCTCGGCCGACTGGACGCACCAGTACGGCGACATCGGCAACACGATCAAGTCCAACGACAGCCGCGTGAAATTGCCGCTGGGCGTGCTCTGGTTTGGCGGCAGCAGCAACATGGACGTGCTGCCTCGGCATGGCCACGGTCCGACAGAACAGGTCGTCGGAGGCCGGCTGTTTATCCAGGGGACGAACAGTCTGAGCGCGAGAGACGTTTACACAGGCCGAGTGCTTTGGAAACGTGAGTTCAAGAATCTGGGAACGTTCGACGTTTATTACGACGCGACTTACAAGGACGCACCGCTTGATTCGGCATACAACCAGGTCCACATTCCCGGAGCCAACGGTCGAGGCACGAATTACGTCGTCGCCAACGATCGCGTCTACATCGTCGAGGGCGACACCTGCCACGCCCTCGATCCAGCGACCGGCAAAACGCTGCAGGATATTCGATTGCCAGCAGACGGATCCGGGGACCACAAAGAGTGGGGTTATCTTGGCGTCTACAAAGACGTACTGATCGGTGGGACTGGCTTTGCGAACTATCGAACCCGCAACGACCTCAGGTTCGACGCGGACAAGGATCTGTCCAAGAACAAAAAGGGATTTGGCAGCAAGAGCCTCGACCGAGCAGCCAGCATGGCTCTGACCGGATTCGACAGACACTCCGGGAAGCTGCTTTGGAAAGTCGATGCAATCCACAGTTTCTGGCACAACGGAATCGTCGCGGGCAATGGTCGAATCTTCTGCCTGGATCGAAACCCCAAGCGAGTTGAAGAAGTGCTGAAGCGTCGCGGTAAGGCATCGCCTGACACGTACCGGATTCTCTCCATCGATCATCGCACCGGGAAGCAGCAATGGCAGATCAACGAGAACATTTTCGGCACGTGGCTGGGTTATTCAGAAACGAAAGATGCGTTGCTTCAGGCGGGAGCGTCCGCCAGCGATCGCCTCTCTGACGAGTCCGGAACCGGCATGGCCGTTTACTCCGGCGAGAACGGAAAAGTTCGCTGGCAGAACAATTCGTTGAGATATTCGGGGCCGTGCATTCTGCACAACGACCTGATCATCACGAATGCGAATTCGTACAAGGAGTCGGCGGGAGCGTTCAACATTGACACAGGCAAGCAGAAGCTGATCGCCAATCCTCTGACCGGCGAACTTCAACCCTGGAAGATAACTCGCGCTTACGGGTGCAACAGCATTATCGCGAGTGAAAACCTGCTGACGTTCCGTTCGGGAGCTGCCGGGTTCTATGACCTGCTCACGGACTCCGGGACGGGCAACCTGGGCGGATTCAAATCGGGCTGCACGTCAAATCTCGTCGTCGCGAACGGCGTGCTGAACGCTCCGGACTACACGCGAACGTGCAGTTGTGCTTATCAGAATCAAACGTCGCTCGGGCTGGTTCACATGCCGAAAATGGAGATGTGGACGGTCAACATCGCGGCGGCCCTGGCCGATGTCAATTCGTCCGACAAACCGGTCAATAGACTCGGCATCAACTTCGGCGCGCCGGGGGACCGAAGAGATCCCAACGGATTGCTCTGGCTGGAGTATCCAGTGGTTGCTGGCGAGTCGCCCCCGTTGGCGATCGATGTCGACTCGAACGGAAAGTATTTTCGTCGTCACGGATCGACGATGGACGGGCATGACATGTCCTGGGTGCTGGCATCCGGAGTCGAGGGCGCAGCGGAAATTCAAATTGGATTGAAACAGCCCGAAGGTTCTCGCCTCAGTTCCGGCATCGCGATCGACCACGACAGCGACGATGCCGAAGAAGACGAGAAAGGGAGTGTCGACCTGACAAGCAGCGACCTTGAATTCGTCGAGGACGATGGAACCCAAATCGTCGGCATGCGGTTCAACAAGTTGGACCTGCCTCGCAATGCGACGATCCGAAAGGCATTCATTCAGTTCACCTGTGATGAGACTTCGAAGTCAAAGACATCGCTGATGATCGCGGCTGAGAAAACGGCCAACGCAGGAAGGTTCAGCAAAGACCGTCACGACATTTCCTCGCGTGACCGCACCACTGCCGGGATTGCCTGGCAGCCGCCGGCATGGTCGAAAACAGGAGAATCCGGGAGTCCACAACGAACGCCGGACCTGTCTGCGATGATTCGAGAGGTCGTTGCACTTCCGGACTGGAAGCCGGGCAATTCACTGGCGTTCCTGATCAGCGGAAGCGGCAAGCGAGTCGCGGAAGCTGGCGATGGCGGCACCAAAGTTGCGCCGCGACTGATCGTGGAAACTGACGACACTCTCAATGAAACACCCAGGGGCGCGGCCCGGCAGTTTCGTGTCCGACTGTTTTTCGGAGCTCCTCGGCAGGCAGGACTGGAACGAAGCGTTTTCGATGTTTACTTGCAGGACCGACTCGTGCTTCGCGACGTCGCGCTTGATCCTGACGGCGATACTTCCGCCGTTGCAGTCCACATGGTCGAAGACGTGATGATCGCCGACAACCTGCGAATTCGATTCGCCACCAAAGAGGGCCAACCGCTGATCTCCGGCGTCGAGATTATTTCGGTGGATAAGGGGCGGTAATCACAAAGGCTTCTTTTCTCTAGCTTAGTGGTCCGGTTCACAAGTTCGTATGGGGTCGTCAAGGTAACCCGACGCGTCAATTTTGAAGTTGCACAGTTTTGAGGCCCGGTGTGGCTGAAAGCCACTTTTACCGTAGCCTGGGGCACCGCCCCAGGTTTTCGATTCGTTACGAATCCCATTGGCCGAAGGCCATACTCACTGACATCGCTGTGTGACGTGAAAATGGCCTTCGGCCAAAAGGGCCTTGTTTTTTCGACTCCCTGGG
>JBLFXD010000539.1:0-5343 GCA_047611045.1 Planctomycetaceae bacterium
TTCGGGCGGGAACTTGATACGGCTCTGACCGGCGGACTCGATTCGGAAGTGAACTTCCGGCTGCTTGTCGCGTGGGGCGATGACACGTTCTCGTTCCATCATCTGACGGGTGCGACCGGCGATGCAATTCCTGAAATCGTCGATACGACCACCGGAGAGCTTGCGACGGGTGAAATGATTATCGATCCGGAAGACGATCCGATCGGTGGTGATCCGACGTCCCGGACCTTCTTCTTCGAACACTTTTACAACGGCGACAACCTGCCAGACCCAGACAACCCTGGCTCGCCAATTCAGATTCGAATCTTCCTGCAGGGTGATCCAAACATCGTCCAGGTCGACGCGAACGATCAGATCGCGGCATACAATAATTCAACAGATCTACTGGGTGGGGAACCCCCGGACGCCAATTCGTTCCTGGCGAACGACGAACAGTTCCTGATCAGCGAACTGTTGTCTCCGGACCTGGATGCTGCGAACCTGGGTGAATTCGGAACGGGACTCAGTGCGCGAGTCGACACTTATCGTTCTCCGGCGATGCCTGGTGAGCAAATTGCTGGCGTTCGTAATCCGGCATTCAACACTGTCGAGGCGAATCCGTTCGGGGCATCCAGCGACCTGACGACAGGTTTGCCGGCCATCGTCGACTTCCAGTTCGAAGAGGCCGCCAAAATAGCGTTCGATCTTGATCTGGCGGATCAGCCAAATTCGGACGACGCCAGTATTACGGCGAACGTGCCCGGTGACGGTGTCGACAGTGCAAACGTCGGATTCGTTTTCGATCTGACAGCTGACGTACCAACGCTTGAGTTTCCGAAGGTCGCGGAGGTGCTTGAAGCGTTCATTGTCACAGCCGCTCAGAAAGACGACGACGGCGGAGCGACAGGCCAGGCTCGGCAAAGCGAAGAGACGGCGGCAACCGAACGAATCGTCTGGCTGAAAGTGCTGCGGCCAACCGGTCAGACTGTGGCAAAGGTTCCTGCCATCGTTGCCGACAACCTCGTTTACAGCCCGCAGCCAGGTGGCGGCTTCCGCGTCATGCGGGTTGTCGAAGAAGTGCCGTTGGACGAAGAGGTTCTGGACAACCTGCCGAAGCTTCTGTTCGAGAAGCTGCCGGACGGCCAGTACCAGATCTGGCTGCAGGAGCCGGGCGAGAAAGACAAACGCTTTGTCATGGACGTGACGATTCGAGATGGTCGTCCCGCTGATGACAAAGCCGGCGCTCGCGATCGCCCACCGACCAGTCTGAAAAAACCAGTTGGTCCTCCGGCGGCGGAAGAAGGAACACAACCGGGCTCGGCCAAAGAAACCTCTGAAAAAGCTGAGCCAGGCACAAACCGGAAAGTGTCCGCACTCGGCGCTGGCGGGTCGTCGCAAATTGACGGACAACACGCCGGAATCGAACAGGCGTGGTCGCAATGGGGACAACGGTTCGGTACGTCGACTGGCCAAGCGACCGACGGAATGAGCATGATGGCCGGGTTGAGCGACGATCTGGCGGAATCGCTCGGCGACGCCGAAACGTCGCCTGAAGTGGCAACGATGGATGCCTCTGCAGAATCGATGGCAATGATCCATCCGGTTGCGGTGAGTGCGATTCTGGCTGCGGGCACCGTTCTTTCGAAACGGAAACAGAACAACTGGGAAGATCGAGTCGACGATACGATGGCTCAATGGGACAGGATGAATCGCGGCAGAAAGAGTTAATGAAGAGAGTGTCACTCGGCAAAGGCGTGTCGTTGACGAAGAATTTGAAGCTGCCAGGGAAGGCGAGGAATTGAACGACCTCACTGACAACTGACAACAAACTCAGCATGGCGGCGACCTCGGTTCAATATCGAGCGAGGCCGCTCTGCAACAGATTCGGTCTTTGCAATCCGCTCAGGCGGATTCATGGATCACTCAGAAACGGGAATGTACGGCCATGACAAGTGACAGTGGCAACGACAATCTTTCAAATGACGATCTCAGCGAAATCACTCGAGTTGTGGGTGAATTGCCGGCGGACGTGGTGGACTCATTGCGGAAACTTCCGCCTGAGTTCATCAGTCAACTGGCAAAGCTGTCGCCAGAAGCCGTCGATCAACTGACTCGACTTCCGGTCGAAATGTTGGGCGGGCTGTCCGGCATGCCTGCCGACATGCTCGAATGGCTGGGTCGCGCCTCGATGCGGAGCGAGGCTGGCATGAGTCCGGATGTGCTGGCGCAGTTTATCAGTGTCGCCAGTAAGTCGTCGCAGCCGCTGCGTACTTTGAAAGCCATTCCGACAGAGATGTTGAATGTGATGGCCGCGCTCCCGGCCGACGTCTTCAACAGCCTGATGGAACTTCCGCCCGAGCTGCTGAAGCAACTTCCGGACGCATTCGCGGCAACGTCCGAGACGATGGACGAAATCCCTAAGAACATCGAAGAGCTGAGTGCGGCGTCCGATGACGGAAGCAGCGACCTTGATCCGCAGTTACTGGCGACACTCAACGAAATGCCAGCCGGCTCCATCCAGACATTGGCTGAGCTGCCGACCGAATCAATCGCCGCACTTGCCGCACTCGATCCGGAACTTCTCGAGACGGTCCGACAGATGCCGGCCGAGCTGATCAGCGCCATCTCCGACATGACTCCCGGTGCGCTCAGCACGGTCATCGAAATGCCGATCGACTCGGCGACGACGCTGAGTGAACTGGACCCAGCCGTTCTGGCCAGACTGGCCGCCGAAGACACTCCGAGCGACACCGGCGAGCCGGCTCCCGGATTGACGGCTGCTTTGCTGATGAAACTTGGACGAGCCGACGACGGAAGTGGACGAGTACTCGGCCGAATCCTTGCCGAAGCTCAGTCAGCCAATGTGTTAAAACCGGCTCCGGCATCGACCGACGAAGACTCCGATTACGATACAGCGGCAGCAACCATGGCAGAGATGCCTGCTTCGTCGAGTACGGCTGTCGATTTCGACCCAAGCGAAGTTGATGAGGACACCGACCACGGTGAGAACAACCAGCTCGCCGAAGGCGAAGATGCAGACGGTGACTGGTCAGACGACGCGGGCGCCACGGTTCAGGACGTTCCGGCGGAGATCGCGGCAATGGGCGACGACAGTTTCGATGTCGCTCCGGATGAAGGTGTGTCGGGAGACGCGTCAATCGCCGACGCGTGGGCCGAAGGCCTGAGCGCGCTGGAGGCCGGTGAGCACAAACCTCGTGACCGAAGAGGGCTGGAGTCAGCCGACTTCAGCCAGATCATCGACCCGGAGGGATTCAGCGACGACGACAGCAGTACCTACGGCGCGACTGTCGAATCGAAAGAAATCGAAGCGGTAAACCTCGATGATGGTTCCGCCACTCAGCGGCTCGACGACGATGACGACGACAGTTACGGAGCGACGATTCAGTCGGACGACGTGTCTGAAGAATTCCGCGACGGGTTTCAGACTTACCAGGACGAGTCGTCAAAAATTGTCCCGACCGTGGACAGCGAAGATGATGACGACAGCTTTGGCGAAACCATTCAGTCAAAGGACGGCTGGTCGATGGAAGACGCAGAAGAATTCGACGACCCGAATCAGACACTCCAGGACATCTCGGTCGACGGTGACAAACCTTCTCAAACTGTGCAGTCCGACGATCAATGGTCGGATGAAGGTCTGAGCGCGCTCGATCCGTCGGCGCAGTCCGATGACGACAGTTTTGGCGCCACCGTCCAGTCAGACGAGTGGTCGAAAGTTGACGATGGCGGAGACGACGACGAAAGCTTTTCGCAAACAGTTGCTCTTGACGGAGCCGGTCTTCCGGCAGACAACGACGACGACGAGAGCTTTGGCGAGACCATTCAGTCCGATCCTTCCATTGCAGACGGAAACTTCGACGATGACAGCTTCGGGGCAACGATCCAGTCCGGCGAGCACGACGTTGACGAGAGTTTCTCGCAGACCATCGCGACCAGCGACCTGTCTGTAGAAGACCGCCGAACCATGGCCGATGCCTGGGGCGCGGATCAGATGGAAGCTCCGATGGATCGCCCGGACATGACGATCAAGTCTGACGATCTTGAAAAGGCGAGCCCGAATCACACGCTGGTCATTACCGAGAAGAAACTCGGCACGGTCAAAATTCGAGACTACAAGAAGGGCACTCCGTTTCCAGAACCGAAAGAGCCCGAGTACGAGTTGCTTAAAAAGCTCGGTGAAGGCGGGATGGGGCTTGTCTTCATGGCACGGCAGCGGTCCATCGACCGTGAAGTCGCCCTGAAAATGCTCAAGCCGAAAACGGCGAAAGATCCGGAACAACGAGCGAAATTCCTGACTGAAGCTGTCGTCACCGGTGACCTCGACCATCCGAACATTGTTCCGATTTACGACGTCGGAGCCAGCGCGGATGACGCCTTGTTCTATGCGATGAAAAAAGTCGAAGGGACTCCGTGGCTCGATGTCGTCCTCGAGAAATCTCTGGAAGAGAACCTCGACATTCTGATGCGCACGTCTGACGCTGTCGGATTTGCTCACGCACGCGGCGTTGTTCATCGCGACCTCAAACCTGAGAACGTGATGCTCGGTGCGTTTAACGAAGTCCTGGTGATGGACTGGGGTCTTGCCTACTCAACCGAAGGGTTCCGCAAATCGGCCAGCATCACCGAGAGCACCAGCATGGGCGGAACTCCCGCCTACATGGCTCCTGAAATGGCCACGGGACCGATCAAGAAAATCGGCCCACGCAGCGACGTCTACCTGCTGGGAGCCATTCTGTTTGAAGTCGTCACGGGCAAGCCCCCGCACGCCGGCAAGAACGCGATGAAGTGTCTGATGTCGGCCGCTCGGAACAAGATTCGAGACGCAGACACAGAACGAGCAAAACGCAACGACCCGTCCGGCGAACTTACAAGCATCGCTTTGAAGGCGATGGCGACAAAACTGGAAGACCGCTACCAGACAGTCGACGAATTCCAGGGAGCACTCCGAGAGTACGAGTCTCATACGGAAAGTATCACACTCACACTGCGTGCTCTGGAAGAATTGCGTGAAGCCAAATCGAAGCAGGACTACGACCTCTTCTCGCGAGCCCGCTTTGGCTATGAAGAAGCGTTGAACCTCTGGGGCAAGAACAAGCACGCTCAAAAAGGTCTCGTCGATACCAAGCTGGCTTACGCGTTGTGTGCGCAGACGAAGGGCGACTTCGACCTCGGGATGTCGCTGCTGAACGTCGAGCTGCCCGAACACAAAGCGTTGTACGACGAGCTTCTGGACGCCCGAAACACGGTGCTGGCTCGCGAACGTCAGCTCGAAGAACAAAAGGCGGCACGCGCGAAGATGCGTCGTGTGATGACAATCGGCACCGTGGTTGCTCTGGTCATGAT
>JBLFXD010000540.1:0-5337 GCA_047611045.1 Planctomycetaceae bacterium
TTAGCATCTGCATCGTTGAGTCCCTCAGTTGGAGTAATTCGCCACTCCAACTGTGAGAGCTCCCGCCGACCACTCGCAAGCCCGTTTCCAACTCTTCCACAACCGTAAGCAATTGCCCGAGCGTCTCGTGACAATCCCGCCCTTGCTGACGCCCGCGGCGTTGCCGCGCGCCCGCAGAGATTGTTGCATCCTCGAAACCACCATGAGCAACCTGCAGATCAAGACATTGCAAGCTCGGTCAAGGCTTCGCGTTCCGCCGAGACTCCGACTAACCTTCCGCCCTGATATTCCACCGCGGCCGCTCAATTAATCAGCTCGGTTGCAGTCACATTCCGGAGAAAGAATCTTCAATGAATCTGCGGCTCCTGCTTCTTGTCTATGCCTTCTGCTTTGCATGGCCCGACCAATGCTCTGCAAATTCCACGGTTGATCGCCCGAACGTTCTGCTGATCCTGGTCGACGATCTCAAACCGTCGTTCGGAGCGTACGGCGTCGACTGGGTTCACGCCCCGAATCTCGACCGACTTGCGGAGCGCGGAATGCGCTTTGACATGGCGTATTGCAACCAGGCAGTTTGCGCGCCGTCGCGAAACAATCTGCTGCTTGGTTCACGGTCCACATCGATCGGCGTTTACAGTCTCGGTCAGCATTTTCGCACCGCCGTCCCTGACGCCGTCACCATGCCGCAGTATTTCAAGCAGCACGGTTACCACTCGGCCGGTGTCGGAAAAGTGTTTCACATCGGGCACGGAAATATCAACGATGTGCATTCCTGGAGCATGCCGTTTCAGCCGGACAAGGTCATCGACTACGTCCTACCGGAAAGCACCGGCGGAAAGCTAACCCGAGAAGAAGCTCTCTTCAGCAACAGGTCCAAAGCAGGACTCCCGATGGGAGCTGCCTGGGAAATCGCCGACGTCGACGACGGAGCCTACGCAGACGGACGCATCGCCACCGAAGGCATGAAACGGCTGAGCTCCTACAAGAAGTCCGGCGAACCGTTTTTCCTCGCACTCGGGTTTACGAAACCGCACTTACCGTTCTGTGCTCCGAAGAAGTACTGGGATCTCTACGACCGCTCGAAGCTTCCGATGGCCGAATACACGGTGCCTCCAGCCGGAGCGCCGCCCTACGCCGGCAAGACAATCGGCGAATTGAATCAGTACAAACCCGTTCCGCAGAATCCGCCACTCAGCGAAGAATTGCAGCGGACACTGATTCACGGTTACTACGCATCGATGAGCTACATGGATTCCCAGGTCGGACGAGTACTCGACGAAGTCGACCGACTGGAGCTCGACAAGAACACAATCATCGTCCTGTGGGGCGACCACGGCTATCACCTCGGCGATCACGGAACCTGGACCAAGCACACCAACTACGAACAGGCCAACCGAATTCCCATCATCATCGCCGCCCCCGGAGTCACGCAGCCGCACTCCAGTTCCGTCGCGCTCATCGAAACGGTCGACCTGTTCCCGACAATTGCAGACCTGGCCGGACTCCCAGCTCCGAAAGGCCCGCAACCGATCGACGGCGACAGCTTCGTCCCGATTCTCAAAGGCGGTGAATCGGACATCGGCGAGTACGCTTATCACTGCTACCCGAAAGGCGGTCGACTCGGCCGAGCAATCCGCACGCAACGTTATCGGCTGGTTGAATGGCGCCAGACCAGCGGTAATCAGAAGACAGAATACGAACTCTACGACTACGAAGCTGACCCGCTTGAAAAGAAGAATCTGGCCAGCGAATTACCGGGCGTCGTCAAAAAATTGACCGCAATTCTCGCCAATCATCCAGCACCGGTGAGAACCAGTAGATCACGCCGGCGCTCCACAAAATGAGCCATCCGTCGGGCTGCGACAGGAACCGGGGCCATATTGCCCGAAAGCTCAACGACGGACTGCAAATCTGAATAAGGAATCGCATCATGAAAGTTTCTCTTCTGGTTGCCGCATTTGTGACAGCCGTATCGGCTGCCTCGTCCCAAGCCAGCGAACCCGCAGTCAAGACTCCGTTGATCTTCGATACGGACATCGGCAACGACGTCGACGACGTCCTCGCACTGGGCATGATTCACGCTCTGCAGTCACGCGGGGAATGCGAACTGCTTGCCGTCACGATCACGAAAGACCACGAACACGCGGCAGCGTTCACCGACGCCGTTAACACGTTCTACGGACGCGGCCACATACCGATCGGCGTCTGCCGCAGCGGCGTGACTCCAGCACCTGGTAAGTTCAACGGGCTGGCAGTCCAGAAAGACGGTGACCGCCTTCGCTACCCTCACGACCTTCTATCCGGAAACGATGCACCGAATGCCGTCGAGGTTTTGCGAAAGGCACTCGCGGGTCAGAAGGATGGCTCCGTTGTCATCGCGCAGGTGGGATTCTCGACGAATCTTGCGGCATTGCTGGCTTCGAACGCCGATGCTCACAGCCCGTTGTCCGGTCTGCAGCTCGTCAAGCAGAAGGTCCGACTGCTCTCGATCATGGCCGGGGCGTTCACTCAGATTCCCGGCAAGGGCGGCCAGCTCGACGACCACAAAGAGTACAACATCATCAAAGATATTCCGGCGGCAAAGAGCATCGCGACCAACTGGCCAACGGAGATTGTCTGGAGCGGTTTCGAAATCGGAATCTCGCTGACCTACCCGCATCAGAGCATCGAACGCGACTACCGATTCGTCAAACATCACCCGCTGGCGGAAGCCTACGTGCTCTACAACCCGCCGCCGCACGATCGCCCGACATGGGATCTCACCAGCGTGCTCTACGGAGTCCGACCGAGGCATTCCTACTTCGACATTTCAGAAACCGGGACCGCGTCCGTCGCCGACGACGGGCTGACGACATTCAGCAAGTCTCCGAACGGCAAGCATCGCTACCTGATCATCAATCAGGCTCAGAAGCAACGAACTCTGGAGGCTCTGCAACTTCTGTCGAGTCAACCGCCGAATGCGATGCCCTGAATTAAGGTCTCGCGGCGCATGCTCAATTGGATCCGGCAGGCACTGCGCACTTCGAGCAGTGGCCTTTGAGCAGTACTTCGACGACTTCACCGGGGGTTGCCGCGCCGCGTTTCTTCGGATTCAGTCGGACCGTGAAATCTTCGAGGCACGAAATCGCTCCACAATCCACACACATGAAATGTGGATGCTCGGAGAAGCCCGTCGACTGGCCTGATTGCAGCAGCTCGAAACGACGAACGGAATCGCCAAGCTCAAGACGAGCCAGCAGGCCAGCGTCTGAGAGTTCGGTCAGACACCGATAAATCGTCGACTGGTCGAAACCGAAATCCTCAAGCGCCTCCGCCACTTCGGAATGACTCTGCGGAACCGGTGTGGATGCCAGCTGCTGAATCACGGCGATCCGAGCGGCCGTGCTTCTCAGCCCAGCGCCACGAATTAGCGCCTTCACCTCGGGCATGGGGATGTTCGATTCCGGACGCGTCATGGCTGATTCAACGTTTGCGGGCAGAAACTTCGGTCAGATCGAGCCGGACTGTACTTGCATTTGACTTTCAAATGCAAATCTCAAAATGCACGGAACCGCGTATCGGCAGGGCTCTGACTTCATCGATTCTCAACCTGTTGGATGTCGTTTCGGTAATACTTGTCAATATCGCATCGCAGTCGCTCGTGCAGCAAACATCTAAATGCTAGTCTTTTGCAAATACAGAATGACTGGCAACTAGCGACCATCGAAGACCGGTCGCAACGACGTGCCATCGCGTTTTAGCGAAACCCTTCCCGCGGAGCCTCCGGCGATGACGCCTCCTGTTTTGCTCATCATCTACTGCTGCCTGATCGTGCTGGCTTCGCTCGCCGGCGGATGGTTGCCGTCAATGTTTCGACTTTCTCATCTGCGCATGCAGCTGTTGATGAGCCTGGTGGGCGGAATGATGATCGGGGTCGCCTGCCTGCACCTTCTGCCCCAGGCAATTTCGCAATTGAATGATCTCGCCTGGCTCTCCGGGTCGCTCCTCGTCGGCGTGCTGTGCATGTTGTTCCTGTTGC
Organism: Planctomycetaceae bacterium; assembly: GCA_047611045.1. Taxonomy (GTDB): domain Bacteria; phylum Planctomycetota; class Planctomycetia; order Planctomycetales; family Planctomycetaceae; genus JABMPE01. The sequence continues at coordinate 4,019 of JBLFXD010000540.1, forward strand.
GTTTCGGGCACGTTCACCACCACGGTGAGGCTGCATCGACTCACGCGGACTGCGGCCACATTCCCGTCATCACTCACGCCGACGATTGCTCGCACAGCCACGATCATGATCATGATCATGATCACGATGTCCCGGCCGATTCCGCAGCATCGACTCCGGCCGCGCCGACACGACATCGGTTGAGCTGGGTGGGGCTCTTCCTGGGTTTGGCCCTGCACACACTTTTCGACGGAGTCGCGCTCGGCGCGAGTGTTGTCTCCGAAGCCGGAACCAGCACCGCCGCCAGTTTCTCGTTGTTCGGACTCGGGACGTTCCTTGCCGTCGCACTTCACAAACCACTTGACGCCATGTCGATCACGTCGGTGATGAATGCCGGCGGATGGAATCGTCGAAGTCTGGCCGTCATCAATGGAGGCTTCGCACTGGCCTGTCCGGCCGGAGCGCTCATTTTCTGGTTCGGCACATCGGCTCTTGAATCGAGCACTCACATTGTCGGGTGTGCCCTCGCCTTTTCAGCCGGAGCGTTTTTGTGCATCGCCCTGACCGATCTCATTCCGGAGGTGCTCAACCATCAGCACGACCGAGTGAAACTGAGTTTCGTCCTGGCTCTTGGCAGCGTCCTTGCCATCGGAATCGAACTCTTGCCGGGGCACAACCACGGTCGGCACCTCAACATCCCTCAGCCGTTACCGGCGGCGATTCCCGCTCCACCAATCGACAGCGGCTCCGCGTTCAACGATCCGTCGTCTGAACTTTGAACGATGATCGCCGAGTTCTCGCTGACTCAACTTCGTGATTCTGATCGTCCAGCGTCTGGTCACCCGCGTCAGCACGCCGGCTGTGTGGAACGCGGATTCGGTCGACGTTCCACCAGGCACGTACCAGCTTCCAGACCGAGCTGGCAAGCGCCTCCAATGCTGAACTTCGCCGTGACATTTCACGACTCCTGCACGGCGAGTTGCTGCTTCAGAGCTTCGAATTCTGACTGCAGCTTCGCACGCCGCTCGTCCGCTTCAAACCTCGTAGCAAGCTCTTCCGCCGCCGGATCGCGACCGTCGAGCCGGTCGTGCGCCTCGCTCATGGCTTCCGCCCGGTCCACTCGTTCTTCCAGTCTGCTGAACTGGGCAAATGCCGAGCTGCTGCCCGCTCGATCAATCGCATTGTTAATCCGATCCGTCGACTCGGCGCGAGCAAGCCTTGCTAACAGCAACGTCCGCTTATGTCGCGCCTGTTGAATGGAGATGTCCGCTGAATAGTTGAAAAGAGTGACGGTTTCCCCTGCAGGAGATAGTCTCCTGCTGTCATTTTTCAGAAATCTG
>JBLFXD010000541.1:0-5336 GCA_047611045.1 Planctomycetaceae bacterium
CGCGATCTACCGAGCAAACCGTTCGCATGCGGCAGTCGCGTTGCTGTTCCCTCGCAAAGCCATCCACGCTGGCAACGTCGAACCAATCGACAGTTTTCGAGAGATCGGCACGAAGCTGCTGGACGAGCACGTTTTGTTTGACGTCGTGCCGGATGACCTCGCAACGGACGAGCTGCTGGCGCGGTACTCGCACATCGTCAGCGTTGAGAAACCGCAAACGCAGGCCGTCATCGCAGACTCGCAGCGCAGCCGGTTCGAGTTGCCGTACACGGTGCGTGTTTCAGCAAGCCGTCCAGCAAAAGGCGACGGCCTGGCCATCCATTTCGTGAATTACAACCGCGAAGAACCGCCTCGCGGCAAAAACGGCAAGCCGAGTGCCGGCCGAGGCATCTCCGACGAAAAGCCGATCACGGTTCCGGAATCGAAGGTCGAAATCCGGCTGCCAGAAGGTCAGAAAGTTTCGCAGGTAAAATTCCTGACGCCGGAAGCCGACGATGCCACGCTGCTCGAGATTCGTCTCGACGATGACTGGCTGCACGTCACGCTGCCCGAATTTCTCGTTTACGGCGTGCTTTTGATCGAGTGATTCGAGTCGTAAGCGATGTTTCCGACTCCGTACTCGAAGTGTGATTTTTGAAGTCTTCTGTGGCTGTAGGCCACGTTTCACCGTAGCCTGGGGCAACGCCCCAGGATTCTGAGTGATGACGAATGCCTTTGGCCGAAGGCCATATTCACGGAAATCGCCGTGTCCTGTAAATATGGCCTTCGGCCAAAACTGCCACGTTTCTTGGCTCCCCGGGGCGGTGCCCCAGGCTACGGTGATGGATGGCCTTCGGCCAAAACGGTTGCCAACCTCAATGTATTCAACTTCAAAGCCCACGCTGTATGCAACTTCAAAACCCACGCTTCGGGTTAGGAAAATCGCTACTGCCGCCACGCCTGCGCTTAAAACTTGGGAATTACGATTCGTTTTCCCGCGCCACCGGCTTCCGCGTAGCGGGGGTCGTGGAAATGTGAAGCGAATCGGTAGCCGTATCGTCTCCCTCGATCCCAGCGTGCACGAGCGGCCCAGGGAGTGCCCGCGTGTTCGGTGTCAACAAGCTCAAACGCCTTATCGGATTTTTGAACCTCGCTCTTGATGCGTGCCAGGTATTCTTCTCGCGACTCTTTGAGCTTGAATGCCGTCTTAATTCGTGCGTACTGCTCTTCGGTTGGATCGAGCTGCTTGCCCGTTCCGTGGATATGCCAACGATTGTGTTTCGGATCACTCGGCTTTCGTCCGCTGGCCGCGTGCTCGTCAAGGACGAGCAGGTACTGAAACAGCCGGATGCGATAAGCCAGACATTGAGCATGGATCAGATCGTACGTTCCTCGCCAGCGTTGTGAATCTTCTTTAGCTCGCAATGGCCGAATCTGATCGAGCACCGCCACGGCCTTGTTGAGCTGGCTCATGGCATAGCTGGCTCGCTCAAACTCACGAGTCCCCTGCTTTGCGAATTCCTCGGGCTCAATCGAGAAATGATAGCCGTGGAGGTTCAACTTCGGATCGCTGTGCGGATTCAGGACTCTGATGATTTCCCAGATGCCCGATCGAAATTGGCTGCCCGCCCGCTGCTCCTCATAGTCTCGGCGTGCCAGGAGCAGAGGTTCGTATTCCTTCATGGCGTACGACTTAAACTTCTTCGCTTCGAGCTCGCGTGGTTTGCCGATAAGGTTTTCTTCCTCGCCGGGGAGAAGGAAGAAAATGCCCCCTGTTTCCTTGCAGGTTCGCACCTGCGAATACGGTCCGAATCCGCTGGGATGGCTGTCGCTTCGAGCGTGGCGGCCGTCCCATTGCAAACATTCGGGATAGGCTGTTTCGGGGCCTCTGTTAATCCTCACCCAGTGGTTCAACTGGTAAACCGGATCCTGCCAGCGGATGCTGGCGTACGGGTACCCGAACGTCGCCTCTCTCCCCATGCAGTACACGGGAGTCTTTGCTTTTTCACAGGCGGCAATGGACTGCTCGATCTGGCCATAGTCGTTGAGGTTGGTGTCACCGGCGTCCGACGGAGATTCGTCACTGACAAGAATCACAACCAGACGTCGTTTCTGGCTGCGAGCCTTCGGGAGATATTCATTGAGCGTTTCCTGAATCGCCATGAACATATTCTCGTCGCCGCTTTCGTCGACGGGAATTTTGTCGATGGCCTGACGGATTTCGTTGACGTTCGTCGTCGGCTTTTTCGTCAGCGCGTGGACGCCTTTGCCGAAACTACAGATCGCCGTGAGCAGAACTTCGTCTCGGTCCTTCAGCGTTTTGTCCTTTCGCGACTGGATGCCCAGCTCTTCGTAGATCTTGTGAAATTCTCCAGAGATCTCTTGCTGGTCATCTTTCATGCTGTTGGATTCGTCGAACAGCCAGACCGCCATCACTTTCTCAGTCCTCATCAGGCGAATCAGTTCCTGAGACATTCTTGAAAGTGCCGCTCCGTAACCATCAACAACGGCGCCGACCTCACCGCTCACCTCGCCGACTCCCAGATCCTGGCCGATCAGATTCTCGCCGGGCAGATCGATCGTGCTGGGGTTAACTTCGAAGTCAACTTCTTCGAGCGATTCAGCAGCCTCCACCTTCTGCTGGTTCACCGCCGGAGCCCCCGATCCTCCGATCGCGGTCGAGACAAGTCCTCCAGCAGTAAAGTTCTGCGTCTCTGCAATCTCGGTCTCGGTATCTAGTTCTTTTGTGAACTCTTCCTGCTGGCGTTCTTCGTCAAAGACCGTTTCGAGAACGATTTCAGGCAGCCCTTCCTCCAACGTGAAATGAATCGTCGTCAGCCCGCCAAGCAGCAGAACGTGGACAAGAGCAGAGGTGCCGATTGCTGAAAATTTCGAGGTTCTGTTCATGACATCCTCAGAAAGGTGGTCCGGCACTTCGTACAAATTCGGATGGCGGGATGATTGAGCATTGCGGTGCTTGTAACCTGATGTCTGCCGAAAACAACTTGCCGCCCGCGCAGCAGTCGCCGCGCCGGGAGCGGATACGCAGTTTCCATCTAACTCACAGGAAGTTCAATGCGATTCCAGAAACGCCTGCGTCACGACATTATTCTGCTGGCTACGCTTCTGGCGACAGCCGCCACGTTTTTTTCTGCTGCAAAGGCAAACGCTGCGGATCAATTGCCTGATCCGGACGGGAAATCGGTCGCCCTGGACAAACCCGTTCAGGTCTACATCCTGCTCGGCCAGTCCAACATGCTGGGCTTCGGCAAGGTCAACCCGTCTAAGGGGAAAGCCGAGGGCTCGCTGACGCACGCGGTGAAAGAGAAGAAGCTTTACCCCTACCTGATCGACGAAGCCGGGGAATGGACGGTGCGAAACGACGTCCGCAACGTCCGCGTCATGGGCAGCGGCCTCGGCGGCATGAGAGTCTTCAACAACGAGTGGCTGACCATCAAGGGCGGCAACATCGGCCCTGAGATCGGCATCGGGCATCATGTGGGCAATGCGACCGACGAGCCCGTGATGCTTCTAAAAAGTTGCATCGGCAATCGAGCTCTGGGATGGGATCTGCTGCCGCCTGGCAGCGAAGGCTTTGAATTCACCGATGCGAAAGGAGTCACCTGGATTCATCCCGGCTACAAGGGAACTCCCGAACGCTGGGAGAAGGGCTCTGAGCCGAAGAAGATCAAATGGTACGCCGGCATGCAGTACGACGGAGATATTGCCCGAGCCAAAAGCGTGCTGGCGGAACTCGACAAGTATTACCCCGGCGCGAACAAATACGAGATCGCCGGCTTCTTCTGGTGGCAGGGTGATCGGGACAGCCGCAGTGCTGCACTTTCCAGCCGCTACGAGAAAAACCTTGTCCATCTCATCAAGCAGCTTCGCACCGACTTCAACGCTCCCCACGCAAAGTTCGTCTGCGCCTCTCTTGGTCAAACCGAAAAGGGAGCAACCGATGGCGGCGGAAAGATCCTCGACGCCATGCTCGCGGTCGATGGAAAGTCCGGCAAGTATCCAGAGTTCAAAGGAAACGTCGCCGCTGTCTACAGCCACCCGTTGTCGAAAGGCGGCAGTTCCGGCAGCCACTACGGCGGCAACGCAGAGACCTACATGAACATCGGCGAAGCCATGGGCCAGGCAATGGTCAAGCTGCTCAAGAATTGAACGCAATCTTAGTGCCGCCTGAAGAGTGGATAACCAGGAAACCCGACGCGTCAGCGAGGGATGAGTCCCTCACTTACGTTTCGGGTTACCTGAGTCAACCAGCAACCTGGAGCGGACTCTGGCAAGTACGCCCCACAATTGTTGAAATGCCACACTGATTGCTCGTCTGTTCAAACAGATCGTAGTCTTGTTTTCACGCGACGTTTTGGTAGTTGGGAGCTGCAGATGATTGAGTGGCTGACAGTGTGGGCAGTGGGGCAATTCGTCTTTCGCCCCATTCTTGAAGATTTGGCGAAAGACATCACGAACGACGCGGCGAAGAGCTACGTCGGGCAGTGCTTCAAGAGCGTCTTCTCGGTCATCCATAAGGATCCGCTCAGTAAAGCAACTGGGCTGGCGCTGAAGGATCTGCTGCAACTGATCGAGGGCGAACTCGTCCGGGCGGACATCGAGGACGAGGAGCTGGCCGACTGGGTCGAGGATGTGCGGCGATTCACCGTGCAGGACGAGGTTCGAGGCGCGATCGCATCGCTGTTCCTGGAACCGGACAGCCACCTCGACCCGAAGACATTTGTCTCGGCCTGGAAGCAACTGAAGGGTGTGCATTCACTGCCGGATGGATTCTCCTGGCAGTTCATTGCAAAGCAGTTCACGAAGAGGGTGGGCGAGATTCGCCAGTCGTCGACCGAACTGAAGGAGACGTTTGCGGCCCTCGCCCAGGTTCAGGACTCCGCGGCTCTTAAAGAAATCGCCGGGCTTCCGCCCGAGTTCGATCTGGAGACCTACCGCGAGGCGCTTGTCGAGCGGTATGGCAACCTGGACTTCGCCAGCCTCGACGCGACCGGGGCGTAGTACAGCGACGTTCGGTTGTGGAGCGTGTTTGTGCCACAGTCGGTGCGCGAGTGTCACGAGTACGATCCGCAACTGCTGGAAGTCCCAAAGGAGCACCTGGCACGACTGGCCGACGCCGGTGAACTGGACGCCGAACAGGTTAAGGAATCCGAAACACTCCAGAACGAACGGCGTCAGGCGTACGTCAACCAGTCTCCGAAACCGGTCCTGGAAGTTGTGGGTGAGCCGCAGGCGGCTAGCAGCGTGTCCGGATAGCCATTGTGCGGCGTGCCCGGTGAGTTCTGAAAATATCAGAATTTCTGTCGCTGTCCTGTTTGGTTCGAGGTCTCTCGTGA
>JBLFXD010000542.1:0-5327 GCA_047611045.1 Planctomycetaceae bacterium
CACCAACGACTTCGTTCGTACCAACACTGGCCGCTCCAGCTCGAAGATTGAATGGGCGGTCAACGAGCCCCGGAATGTAGAGTCGGCGTTGAGGTCGGTAGCCCATATATTCCAGGAAGTCGCTCAAGCGGATTTCTTCAATACCCTTCAGGCGTGCTTCTTTTCGCATGGCATCAAGATGAGCAGAGATGGCCTTTCGAACGACAACATCCTCTTCGCGAATGGCGAGAGACGGGTCAGGAATTTCGGCCAGGATCAGATACTTCGTATCAGAATCCAGTGTTGGGCTACCTTCGTCCCAGTTAAGGAACTTATCCGGAAACCCTTCGTAACGAACTCGATTTCCATCATCCAGAACTTCGTGGTTCAGTCGTGCTCCGGCGTCTGAAACGATGTCATGGAACTGGTCCCGGTCAAGCACGCCGTCCTGATCGAGATCGACCAGACCGACAATTGCGAATGTTTCTGTTCGGCCAGGACTCCACAACGGTGTGTAAACCGGATCGCCCTTCGAAATTGGATCGTAGATATCGTCATTCAGGATGCGAGCTTCGGCGGTGTGGTTATCGATGATTCGAGTCACCTCGATCTGACCTTTGATGTCTTCCGCACCGCGAGCGACTCCGTGGTGAGCCTTCCGGTAAACGGAGAACGTTGTTCGCAGACGCAATCGATCCTGCGAACCAAGGTTGATCCAGACAAGGCCAGCCGTGTTGTCGATCCAGCGAACCAGCCCGTCAGGTCGCTCAAAGCTGACTCGAGTTGCAGCTTTCAGCTTCTCGCGAAGATCGTCGACCTGGATGACAAGTTGTTCCTCATCCGCGACATACTTCCTGCGTTCGGCTATCCAGCTCGCTTCCGCCTCGTCGTATTTGACCAGCTGGTCGTTCAGTTCTCGACTCAATTCTTCGATCTGTTGCTGCCTGGCGTCGAGCTGTTCTTTAGTCGTGTTTTGAAGGTCGGCACGGTCGGTTTCTGCTTTCTGACGTGCCACGTCAAAGACATCGACCTTTGACTGATACTGTCCATTCAGTGCAGCCAGTTCAGCGTTGCGAGTACTGAGCAGGTTGTCTTTATCCTCGACATCGCTGGTCAGAGCTTTAACCGTCTCCGAGAGATGAAAGATGGCCGCGTCCAGCGTGGTCGTCGTCAGCGGTCCATGATCCTTCTGTACTTTTGCGAGTCTAGTTGCGATCGCACCCAGAACGGTGTTCGCAGCGCCTTGCTGGTCAGTTCCGACGTCCGGATGGTCGAATCCAGCAGCGGCTTTGAAGGCGTCGATATCGTCCAGGCCTTTTCGGGCGGCGTTCTCTGCGGCTTGTTTCTCGGCTCCGGCCGTGGCGAATCGAGCCTGATTGTCGGCTAGCTCGCGGAACTGCATGTAGAAGGCGACCCAGCCGATTACCGCCAGCATCGCAAAAATGGCAAGCGTAATCTGCAAGCCGACGGATTTATTTGAAGCAGCCATACCAGCACCTTTGAGATCAGACCCTGATCGTTCAACGTTAAACTTCAGAAGGTCAGAGTCGGAATAGAAGCGGGACAATTCCGCTCAGCGGACAGAGGAGTCACGCACCATGTAGAAATGAAGGAGGAAGTGCCCTCGGCGATGGTCCGCATTTGTGTGCGCAAAACATGCAGAACCAATAAGTTCACAAGTCTATGATTGGCCCGGTTGGAGTCAAGAAAGATCTCGCGGATCAGTGGACTGTGACGCCCGCAAGAGTGGGAGCATTCAAGGGGGACGCGTCGTGACGGCGAGATTGTGATGATTAGTCAGATGAATCAGTTAAGAACGAACGCTTCAACAATACGCATTCCACAGAGTTGTACCGATTCAGACGCCAGAACAGAGTGACTGGGACCACTTCAATTCGCAGCGCAGTTTTCTGAAAGTCGGGCAGCTATGCTCCGCGCAAGGACTTCGCCCCGCCACTCTTTCGACGGCAGTATCGCAATTCAATGAGCAAAACCCTCTACGCCATTGACGTTTTCTCGCTGGTCTTTCAGGTCTTTCACGCCATCCCGCCGATGACGGGAACGTCTGGTCAACCGACTAACGCGGTGTTCGGGTTTACGCGGGATCTGCTGACGATTCTCCGCCTGCGCAAACCGGACTACATGATCTGCGCGATGGATCTGCCTGGCCGAGGCGTCCGCGAAGACATTTATCAGGAGTACAAAGCGAACCGGGACGAGATGCCCGACGAGCTGCGTCCGCAGATTCCGCTCATCGTCGAAGTCATCAAGGGATTCGGCATTCCCGTCATCGGCATCGAAGGCTGGGAAGCGGACGACATCCTGGCAACCCTCGCTCGTCGATCCGAAGAGGCCGGCATTCAGGCCAACATCGTCACCAGCGACAAAGACGCGCGGCAGCTGATCAGCCCGCTGGTCCGCCTCTACAACGTCCGCAAGGACAAGTTCATGGACGAACCCGATCTCATCGCGGATTGGGGTGTCCGTGCGACTCAGGTGGTCGACTTTCAGGCACTCGTCGGCGACAAGGTCGACAACGTCCCGGGAGTTCCACTTGTCGGCCCGAAGAAAGCCAGCGCGCTGCTCAACAAGTTCGGAACGCTCGAAGAGGTCCTCGCCCACGCCGATGAAGCCCCCGGCAAGAAACTCCAGGAGAACCTCAAGACCTACGCCGAGCAGGCACTCATGAGCCGGCAGTTGGTCGAGTTGAACACGCAGCTCGAATTCGACCTCGACTGGGACAAGGCAGTGTCCGGCCAAGTCAACGGTGAAAGACTGACCGAACTGTTTCGAGAATGCGGCTTCCGCAGGTTCATCGACGAGATTCGCGAGTTCGTTCCTGAAGGATCGATCGTTGAACCCGACCCACTGTTCGCGGACGGCGAGCCAACCGTTGAAACAATCAGCGACGAAGAAGGTCTGACAAAGCTTGCTCAACAGATCGCAGATGCCGAGTCTGTCACAATCCGGCCCGAATTCGACGGACTCGATCCACTTTGCTCAACGGTACTTTCTTTGACCATCGCAACGGATGAGCACCGCGCAAGCTTTGTCCCGCTTCACGAACTGGTTTCCGCGCAGCCCTTAGATTCAGCAACTGTCTGGAATACTCTTGCTCCGGCCCTCAAATCCGCCGGCACTTCGGTCTCCGGGCACGACATCAAAGGGACACTTCTCGCACTTCGTCGAGCCGCTGAGACATCCAAAGCCGCAACGAAACTCGTAGACGTCGAACCCGGGCTCGACACAATGGTCGGCAACTATCTTCTTTACGCTGGATCCAGAAGCCACGGTCTGTCGCAGCTGGTCGAACGGTATTTCGGACTGCCTGTTGATCCACTCTCGCGACTGTCGCCAAAAGACGGTGACGGGGAAGGCTTCAAGACGGAGCACCTGTCACAACACTCGGCCGAAGAAGCGTGCCTGATGCTTCGCACCGGGGTGAAGATGCGAGAGGAGCTGGAGAAAAACGAACTGTGGAACCTTTACAACGACGTCGAGCGACCACTGATCTCCGTACTTGCCGATCTTGAGCACACGGGCGTCAAAGTCGACGCCGAAGAACTTGGCCGGCAGAACCAGGAAGTCAGCTCGCGCATCGAAGAACTGATCAACGAGATTCATGAAATCGCCGACGAAGAATTCAATGTTGATTCACCGAAGCAACTCAGCGCAATTCTGTTTGACAAACTCGGCCTGCCAGTCCTGAAGAAGACCAAAACCGGAGCGAGTACCGACCAGGAAGTCCTCGAACAGCTCGCCGAGATGCACGAGCTTCCAAAGAAGATCATCGAGAACCGACATCTGGTCAAACTGAAGGGCACGTATCTGGATGCCCTGCCGAAACTGATCAATCCAGAAACTGGTCGAATTCACGCGTCGTTCAATCAGGTCGTCGCCGCGACCGGCCGACTGAGTTCCAGCAATCCGAACCTGCAGAACATCCCGATCCGAACGCCTGAAGGAGAGCGGATCCGCCGCGCCTTCGTTCCGGGCGAACCCGGCTGGAAACTGGTTTGTGCCGACTACTCCCAGATCGAACTCCGCGTCCTCGCTCATTTCAGCGGCGACGTCGCCATGCAGAAAGCGTTCGCCGACGGCATCGACATTCACCGAGCCGTTGCTGCCGAAGTCTTCGGCGTCGCTCCCGAAGATGTCGACTCAAATCAACGTCGTATGGCCAAAGGAGTCAACTTCGGAGTGATCTACGGACAAAGTTCGTTCGGCCTGTCAGCAGCCCTGGGCATCAGTCGAGAGGAAGCCACCGAATTCATCGACAGCTACTTCGAACGTTACAGCGGAGTCGCTGCCTTCATGGAAACCACGCTGGATGAGTGCAAAGAAACCGGTTTTGCAAAAACAATCCTCGGTCGCCGGCGAGCCATCACCGGCATTCGCCCAACGCGCAAAGGGCAACTCAACATGCCCGAACGCACCGCCGTCAACACAGTCATCCAGGGGTCCGCGGCAGACCTGATCAAAACAGCGATGATCAACATTCACCGCACGCTCAAAGCAGAAAAGCACCCAGCCAGCATGCTGCTGCAGATTCACGACGAATTGGTCTTCGAAACCCCCGAGTCCGAAGCCGAGTCCCTGAAGCAGCTGGTCAAGACCGGCATGGAAACAGCCTTCACGCTCGACGTGCCCTTAACGGTCGACATCGCCATCGGCGACAACTGGCTCGACGCGAAGGCCTGACCTCGTCTTACGACCTGTCGGGCGATCGCTGCACCAGAAAACTTCGTTCGCCGCGGGTGACGTAGATGGCTTGTTCGTTCAGCCGTTCGCAGAGTTCGGCGAGGAATTCGATCAGGCGGTCGAATTCGGATTCGCTGCCGAAGGACACTTCGAAACGTTCCATGACATCGTGAAAGACTTCTCCGTCGGGAGCGGCCCAGTAGCCTCGGACAGGAGTCGGCGTTTGCGTGTAGGCGTTGTATCGGCCCATCAGGAATTCGTGGATGTCCTGCCGGGCGGTCAACGAATTGCGAGCGTGTTTCGGGTGATCGAGCTTGTGCGACGGGACGTAGAACACGGTCACTTTGCCGAGTTCGTGCACCGAGGCTTGTGGTTTGTTGTCCGGTTCAGGTTTGCTCATAACCATCCAGCAGCGAAGCCGGCTCGGAAGAACCGGGCCGGCTTCATTTGCTTGAAATTCGGCTGTGGCCGTTGATCGTGTTTCTGCTCAGCGACCTATTCTGCTGGGCCCACCTTGCGGAACGGCCAATTCGGAGATCCCGGAGGGTCCTTCGGGAGTGGAGATTTGCCAAGTGCAAAGTCCTGTGGCTTGAGGTTTCGCTCAATCCAGAACTGCTTGGAAACGAAGCCGTAGAAGCTTGGATAAA
>JBLFXD010000543.1:0-5314 GCA_047611045.1 Planctomycetaceae bacterium
CTGTTCATCAGAAACAGGCTCTGCGATGCCATCGTTCGTTCGGTTCGCTTTCCCACGACGAGGCTGGGGTCGGCGAAGTCGAACTCGCGAAGCATGTCGGGAACCCAGTACCGGGCAACGGGCAGGTAGACAGATCGATGAACCGAACTCAATTGCTCAGCGGACGGGCGGACTCGGTCGTTGAATTCTCTTTCTTCGAATGAGGAAACGATCGAGCCCTCCGGCGGCGTCAACTCAAGCTCGCCCGAAACCTGCAGCATCGCATCGCGAAGTGACTCCGCATCCAGCCGTTTGACCGGAGCCCGCCAGAGCAGCGTGTTGGCCTGGTCAGCCTCGTTATTGGTTGAGGAGTGGCCGCTCGAAAGCCGATAGGTCCGGCTCAGAACGATTTCGCGAATCGTCTGCTTGATCGACCATCCTTTGCTTTTGAATCGAGAGGCCAGCCAATCAAGCAGCTTTGGATGGCTCGGCGTTTTGCCCATGCGTCCAAAGTTGTCGGGAGTGTCGACGAGTCCTCGACCAAACAGGTGCTGCCAGATTCGGTTCACGGCAACGCGAGCCGTCAGCGGATTTTTGTCGTCGACAAGCCAGTCGGCAAGAATCAATCGGCCGCTGCTTTGCTTTGAAAGTTCGGCGCCGCGCTGAAAGTCGAACAATGTCGGCACACCGCGAGGAACGATGTGCCCTTTCTGTTTCACTTCACCGCGAACTCTGACGGCACAATCGTTCGGTTCAGCGAGATCACGCACGGCCATGCAGTAGTCAGGAAACTCCGGCGGGTTGTCAGTCAATTCTTTGAGGTCGGCGTCGAGTGCTTCGATCTTCTTATCCCACACCGCGATCTCGACATCCTGCGTTTTCATTTCGTCGGCGATTTCAGCGAGCCGTTTGGCGTCGGTCGTTCTCTTTTGCTCGTTCTCCAGAGCGGCCTTCTTCCGAACGAATCCATACCGACTGGAGCGGGCTTTGTTCCGAACGCCGGTGACTTCAGCCACCTTTTCGCGATACGCCTTCGCGGGCCCATCAAGGGCGATGCCGTTTTCACCGATCGGCTGCAACGGTCGATCGAATCCGTACTTGTTGGCGTTGGTCATCGGGCCGTACAGCGATTCCGTACTGCCAAAGATTCCAGCCAGTGCGTAGTAGCCGCGAGTTGGGATCGGATCAAATTTGTGATCATGGCATCTTGCACAATTGATTGTCAGACCGAGGAACGCTCGCGACATTACGTCAATCTGTTCGTCGATCAGGTTCATCTCGAACAGATCTTTGTCACCCTCGCCCAGCACTTTGGAACCAAGCGTCAGGAGCCCAGTCGCGATGAGCTGCTCATCGCGCTGCTGCCAATGCTCGGAGGGCATCAGGTCGCCGGCGATCTGCTCGCGGACAAACTGGTCAAACGGCTTGTCGGTGTTGAACGACCGAATCACGTAATCGCGATACCGCCACGCGTGCGGAAAAATCACGTTGCGATCGTTGCCGTTGGACTCTGCGAAGCGAGCAACGTCCAGCCAGTGCCGACCCCAGCGTTCTCCAAATCGCGGCGAGGCGAGCATTTCATCGACGATCGCTGCATAACGCTCCGTTGAGAATTCACGTTCGAACTCTTTGATCTCTTCGTAGCTCGGAGGCAGTCCTGTCAGGTCGAACGAAACCCGCCGCAACAGATCACGCGGCGACGCGTCTGCGACCACAGTGAGACCTTCTGCTGCGTGCCGCTCGGCAATGAATTGATCGATCGGAGTTTCAGCCCAGCCCGAAATTGTGACTGGAACCTCGTGCTCGACGATCGGCTGGAGCGACCAAAGCGATTCTTTTGTGATGGCTTTTGCTCGTTCCGGCTCGTCGTTCTTTGGTGGAGTTCTCGGATCGGTTAATCCGAGCTGAATCCACTTCTCAAAGTCCGCGATCACGCTGTCCGGGAGTTTGCCCGAAGGCGGCATCTCCAACCCGTCGTACTTCAACGCGAGTATGAGCGGACTGGAATCTGGTTTCCCAACGCTGACTGCCGGCCCACTCTCGCCGCCTTCCAGCAGTCCGTCGCGAAAGTCGAGTCGAAGTTTGCCTCCGAGGTCCTTAGACCCGGCTGAGTGACACTCGTAACAATGTTTGACGAGTACCGGTCGAATTTTCTTTTCGAACCATTCAACCGACGCCGCATCGTCGGCTTTCGCGAGCGTCGAAAAGAGCACCACTAAAACAGCAAGAGTAAGCGAAGACGCAACTCGTAGGCTGGAACGAGCGAGGCGCTGTTCCGGCATCACTGATCGTTGGGGATTCTTGCCGGAGCGGCGCGGAGCTTGTTCCGGCCTACAGATTTTGGGACGTGATCGCCCCTTAATCGACGAACTCATTGCCGACCTTTCGAGCTCGCTCTGGTTTGTCGAGGTCGATGCCCAGGGCGATTCCAACTTCGACAAGGACGTTCCAGCCGGCGGCGATCTGCACGAACTCGCCCAGGTCTCCAGCGTCCGGAATCCGGATCGTCGGGTAAGAAGTTTCCCGCGAAGAAATCGCGATGATCTCCAGGCCGATGCCCTTGCAGAGTACCTCGCGGAATTTCTCTTCCGACTCTTCGTACGGCTCGACCCAGAGCACGACGTCGGCGGCGTCCATGACTTCCTCGATGCCGTGCACGGCGTACGTGCCTTCCAGGAAGTCCGACTTCTTCCGAGTGATCTCGTTCGTCTTTAGCGTCAGTTCCTCGGTCACTCCGTCGTTGCGGCCTGCCCAGTAGATGGTTCCGGCGTTGGCGATCCGGTCGACGAGTGCGGAGTCAATTTGTGTGGTCAACGCGGTTTTCATCATGCCGGCCAGATCGGCCTGCCGGTCGGCGATGGACGGTTCGCCCGCCGCGTGCTCCAGCAATGCCCGATAAAACAGAGCCTGCTCGGCGACGCTCTTCGTGGCGGCGACGGCATTTTCTTTTCCGCAGCTCAGGACAAAGCCCTGATTCGCGAGTTCTTCCAATGGCGAACTCGGAGTCGCACTAAGGCTGTACCGGTTTTCGTGTCCGGACTCTTTGAGCGACTTGAACAGCCGGATGACTTCGGCGGTCTTGCCCGAGTTGGACAGCGCAAACACAGCTGAGTTCGAGAGGTCGTATTCGGTTGCCTGACGACCGGCCTCGGTGCTCAGCGACAGCGGCCAGCCCTTGCGAGATGCATGGGCGATGGCACTCTTCGCGGGGAACAGCCGGCTCGATCCTTCACCCGTCATCAGCAGCCTGCCGACGGCGCCAATCGTTTTTCCGAGTTCAGCCAACGCTGAAGAGTCGAAACCTGCGACGATTTGCGGGGTTTCAAACATCTCGCGAACCAGGCTGTAGCTGCTGTACCGTTCTTCCGTGCCGTTCATAAGAGTCAATCCACGTCTTAGTTCGATGCTGGGGCGATTGTTCGTCGACCTGGTCAGGTCAGCCGACCAGAATACTCGGATCGATAACAGGCTCGCTACCTATCCATGACTTTGGATGCTGAGTTATTCTGACGCGTTCTTCAAAATCAGAGTCTGGCCGAAATATCGATTCAACAGGGCGATGACCATGCAAATGAAAACCGTGTTTCGAGTTGGCATTCTGGCCACAACCGCGACGGCTGGAATGTTCGTCGCGTTGCAGGCGCAGGAAAAGACGACTGAACCCAAACCCGCGGCTCCTGAAAAGAGCACCAAGGAATCGCGGGCGGCGGTCCAGGAAGCCCTCGCGCCGTTCAATTCGCTGATCGGCGGTTGGAGAGGTTCAGGCCAGGTGCGGCGCGGATCGACGAGAGGAGCGTGGCGCGAGACCGGGACGTTCGTCTGGAAATTCGGCGGCGGCAAAGTCGGCGTTGAGTATCAGGTCAAAGATGGCAAGCACATCGGCACCGGCCTGTTGTCGTGGGATTCTGCAAAGAAAGAGTTCACGATGGACGCCGTGTTCGACGACGGCTCGAAACGGGCGTACCGAGGCAAACTTGAGAAGAAAGTTCTGACGCTGATCTCAGAGCCGGACAATGACGAAATCGTTTCGCGAGTGACTCTGCGACAACTCAACGAAAAACGAATGCTGGTCCTCTACGAAAAACGTCGATCCAATCAGAGCTTCTACGCACGCGTCGGCGAAGTCGGCTACACCCGCGAAGGAACAAGGCTTGCGTCTTCGGGCAGCTCGGGCCCGGAGTGCGTCGTCACTGGCGGAGCTGGCACGATCAAAGTGTCGTACGCAGGCAAAACCTACTACGTTTGCTGCACCGGCTGTCGCGACGCCTTCAACGACGATCCCGTCGGAATCCTCGCCGATTACCGAGCGAAGCTGGCCGAGAAGAAGTCGAAGTCAAACTGAAACAGGATCATCGTCTGGCAGAGTTGAGCGGCTTCGTCGGCAAGATTCCGTGCGTCGGGCCGTTCGACTATCCTCTCGCCTGTTGCGTTCGGCAGGGAAGACTGAACGCTCAGAATCATCAACCAAAGTGAGGAGAAGCGACAGCCATGCATCGTCGTATGACTCTGTCAGTCCTGGCCATTTCCGTCATGCTGACTGGAATGAGCTGTGTGAACCGTACCGATGTCGGAGCACCGCCGATTCCAACCGTCGAAGCAACTTCCGGTGGCGTCGCCGACGAGACCTTTCTCGTCCGACTGGAAACAAGCAAAGGCGACATCGATATCGAGGTCCACCCCGCGTGGGCTCCGAAAGGTGCCGCGAGATTCCGTGAGCTGGTCGAAATCGGCTTTTACAACGAGTGCCGATTCTTCCGGGTCATCCCGGACTTCATGGTTCAGGTCGGCATGAACGGCGACCCGGCTCTGCATGCCAAATGGTCAGAAAACACGATCGATGACGATCCGGTCCTCGAATCGAATCTCCCCGGCTATGTGACGTTCGCGAAAACAAACCTGCCGAATTCCCGATCGACGCAGTTCTTCGTTAACTACAAAAACAACTCCAGCCTGGATGGTCAGAGGTTTGCTCCGTTCGGAAAGGTCGTCGCCGGGATGGACATCGCCTTAAAGATCAACGCCAAGTACCGCGAAATGCCCGACCAGAACGCCATCAAAGCCGCCGGAAACGAGTACCTGAAGAGCGAGTTCCCGGATCTCGACTTCATCAGGAAGGCGTCCGTCGTCCAGAACTGAAACGTTGAATTGCCCTCCTCCCCCACCATCCCCCCCCTCATCGTCGCCTTCTTCCACAACAACTGACAAACATCCGTTTGTTAGTCGGAAGAACCTTAGTAGTCGTCCCACGAATTAAGGGTTGGATACAAGGTGGTGTTGTGTCGTTGGCGACGCTGCCAGCGTCGGCAACGGAGAAATTCGATCCGGTTTTCGCGGG